>CAYNIX010000033.1:0-8389 GCA_964397535.1 uncultured Candidatus Saccharibacteria bacterium
TTGTATAAAAAAAATAAATTCATTCCATGGCTTGGCTTGATTTTAATTGTTATTTCCCTGCCCCTAGCTTTTATTGATGTACTCAACTCAAAAATTAATATTTCTAATGCTGCTAAAATCAGTGACAGTTTTGTTCCAACCGCAACTTTAAAAAATATCAAATACGAAAAATTTTATTATGATAATGCAGATAATTTTATTTTGACAGACACTACAAACCAAAATCCCAGAGTATTGGAACGCTATGGTATTTTCTCTGATGATTACAGACTCTACTTATATTTCAAAGATATTACTCCTAATAATAAAGGTGAGAATTGTGACGAATATTCATGTGAATTAGTGCGAAAATATTTAATATCATATCTAGATCTTGAAAATAATATAGTTACAAATATCGATCAGATAATCGTTAATGGCAGTGATTTTCCAAAACTGAAATTTGTCAGTGGCAAGATTGCTGTTCAATACAATATTAACAGTTATCAATATGTCACCAAAATTTATAACCTGCAGGGCGAGCCTGTACCAAACCAAAATAGTCCCGAATATCAAAATTTGCAATTTAGTTATTTTGAAGATCTCTTTAGCGATAGTTATTCGGCGCTAAGACAAAAATCTTACGATGGTAAATACGAAATTCTCGAGGATAATAGAGGAGTTTTTTCTAAATTTTTTCTGCATCAGGTAGACAGTGATGAAAAAATTGAATTACCTGATAATTCATACCCTCAACTTTGGTTGGCTAAAAGTAACGGGTTGTTATTTAGTGACCTAGAAGCACTATACCTAATGGATATGGAAGGCAACTGTGCCAAAATCGACAATTACCAAGATTATTTGAGAGTATTTTTATTGCCCCGATAAGTTTGAACCGGAAATAGTCTTTATAAAAATCATTTCAAATATTCATAAAAATCACATGTGAAAAGTAGTTATTACCAGATCGCAATCGATCGGTTGAATTCTATTTATTGCATCTTAATATACTAACAGGGGTTCGAAATATTATCGGAACAGATTTAATAAGAATGGTGTGCATCACGCGCAAAACCATCATTGTTAGAGCAATATTTGATATATTTTGCCATCTATTTGGCACTATCCCTGCCCGTTAATAGGTTTTTTCTTTGGGACGATATTGTAATGCTTCGGCTATGTGAGTCTCATTAATCTCTCCCGATGAATCCAAATCGGCAATGGTTTGGGCTATTTTGATGATTTTGTGAAATGAACGAGCCGAAAGTTTCATGCTATCTACGGCCAATGACAAAATTTTTTCCGCTTTGGGCTGGATTTTTACCAGCTCCTTAATATGTCTTGATGACATTTCAGAATTGCTCTTTAGGCCTTTTTGATGGGCAAATCTTTTATTTTGCAGCTCCCTAGCCAAATTTACTCGCGCTCTGACAGCAGAAGATTTTTCCGCCACTTCTTCGCTTGATAACTTTGAATATTTTTGCCGAGGCACCTCAATGTGCAAGTCTATGCGATCTAAAATGGGGCCGGAGACTTTTTTCTGATAACGCATTATTTGAGAAGGGCCGCAAGTACAAGGTTTTTCTGTGTCGGTTAAATAGCCGCAAGGGCAGGGATTTTGCGCCGCCACAAGCAGAAACTCTGCCGGAAAGGTTAAAGAACCGGAAGCTCTGGATACGGTAACAATACCATCCTCAAGAGGCTGGCGTAAGGCTTCCAAAACACTGCGAGGATACTCCGGAAGTTCATCTAAAAACAAAACACCTCGATGGGAGAGGGATATCTCCCCAGGTTTGGGCCATGCGCCACCACCCACCATCGCCACACTCGAAGTGGTATGATGTGGCGAGCGAAAAGGGCGGATTTCAATCAAGGATTTTTCGGCTCCGGTTAAGCCGGCAACCGAATATATTTTTGTTACTTCCAGCATTTCATCTTGGGCTAATTCCGGCAAAATCGAAGGCAGGGAACGGGCAAGCAAAGTTTTACCGCTCCCTGGCGGGCCGGAAAGCAAAATGTTATGATTGCCGGCGGCGGCGATTTCCATAGCTCTTTTGGCTTGCTCTTGGCCGCTGATAAAGGCAAAGTCATATCCTCCAAAATCGGTGCTTTGTTTGACTTGTGTTGCGCGATTTACGTAAGGCGAAATAATTTCCTCGCCTCTTAAGTGCTTGATCAACTGCCCCAGTGACGCCACAGCCATAATTTCAACCCCGTCTACCAGCGAGGCCTCCGGTGCATTGACCTGCGGCAAATACAGCCGTTTGATGCCTTTGCTTTTGGCATAAATAGCTACCGGCAAGACTCCATTGACATGGCGTAAGCGACCATCTAAGGCCAGTTCGCCGACAAATAAAGATTGCCCGTATTCAGCCAATTGTTCGAGCTGGCCATCGGCAAGAAGTATTCCTACCGCCATAGGTAAATCAAAACTGGGACCTTCCTTTTTCATATCGGCTGGAGCCAGGTTGATAGTCAAACGATGTTGCGGAAAATTTAAATTGCAGTTTTTTATGGCGCTGCGAATGCGTTCTTTGCTCTCGTCGATGGCTTTATCGGGCAAACCGACAATGGTAAAAGAGGGGAGGCCCGCTCCGATATCAACTTCTATCTCAACCGCATACGATTCAAGGCCGATATTGGTAGCGCTTAAAATTTTTCCAACTTTATTTCTCATAACATTGTATCCATAAGATACCGAAATAAATATTTTTTGAATTTAAAAAATTTAATTTGAAAACTCTACTCCGCTTGAAATTTTATCAAGCCTCGATCCGTTGCCCAAAAGCTGGTCGCCATGTTCCTCCGGGTTGGCTTCCCCTTCCAGTTCAACAGAAATTCTGCAAGTCTCTCCTTCAATAAAATAATCGTAACTTTCGCCCTCCGCCGCTTCAATACTTTTGATGTATTTGGGAGTCAATTCAGAAAGGTTCTGCGGGCAATTATTTTGATGATCGGCTCTGTAGGCATCAATTGCAGATAGTACCCGGGTGGAATTACTAGTTCTTTGAGCATTCCTTACGGTACGAAAACGTTCGGCGGCAATCTGATTTACGGCCAAAGTTACAAACAAAATCGGCGCGGCGATCAAGACAACCACCCAGGTAATAACGCCGGCAATTTTCCATTTTTTTTGTTTGGCATTAAAATCTTCGAGTGAGGCAAATTTTCCGCTTTGCCATGCCCACCAATTACCATTCAAGCCCAATATAAAGGCTAGTATCAGATTTACTACAGGGATAAGTGCAAAGAGCGAAAACCAGACCCCATGGAATATACCCCAAATCCAGGTTAACAAAAAAGCGCCCCAATTCCAACGATCAATAATTTTTTTGTACTCATCTTCATTTTTTGGCGGCAAAGGTTTGATAATTTCTTGAACTATCGGAGGGCTTTGAGCAATATCTTGGCGATTTTTAAGCTCTTCTTCGCTCTCAAAGTCCACTCCTTCCGCTCCATTATTTTCCGGTGCATCAGAAATTTGCTGCGCAACATCGGCATTTTCACCGGACGGACTTTCTGACATACCCTGAAAATTGAGATCACCGTAATGAACCTCTGAATCGGAATTTTTAATATCTATCACATCCCCATTTTCGGTAATTTGGTGAGGATTTTTTTCTTCAATTTTATTGATTGTAATATCAAATTTTGGCGGCTCATACCAACTCCCCGCCTCGGTATTGTATTGCGGAGATTCGGGATTATCTTTAGCCTTCACAACCCTATCGACTGAAATATTACCCGCTTCGGAGTATAGCAAATTTTCCTCCGATTTAGTATTCGGGTCGGGTTGGGCAGCCGCTTGTGTCTGATTAAAATTTAAGTCTTGGCTGTTCACCCCATCATCAGCCGTTTTATCATCTTGATTTTGATTGTTTGAATTTTTAGGGTCTATTTTACCCCCCTTATTCGCGATAAATTTGTAAATTGCTTATATCTTCAGCCTCAACATCAAATTTGCGGCCATTTTGTGGATCGGCGTCATTTTTAAGCTCCGGATTTTCCTCGTCTTCAAGCTCAACTGACAAACGGCATTGCTTGCCATTTGAAGTATATGTAAAATTTGCAGAGCTAAAATCAATCAAATCCTGCTTTGCATAGCTATCATAAAGCTCATCCAAAGACACTGGGCATTGCATCTCGTGATCGAGCTTGTAACGGTTAACTGCCGATATTGTCTCTCTGGCCTTGACAATTTTTTGGGTATCACGAAGCCTCATGTCATCATTTTGATTCATTTGATTTACGGCAAAATAGATGGCAGCAATGATTAAAAGAATATAAACAGGTATAGTTATAGCACCCCAAATGGCCCAATTTTTTTGAATTTTTTTGAATTCGGCGGGGGAGAAGCAGCGGTTTTTGCGCCAAGCCCATTCATCGCCTTTGATAGCTAAAATAACAGCCATCACCAAATGAACAACCGGTATAAGAGCAATAAGCGCAATCCAAACTCGGTTGCCTACCCCCCAAATCCAGGTCAACAAAAAAGCCCCCCAATTCCATCCGGAAAATTTAGGAGTTGGTTTTTGGCAATGCTCCGGCATGTCAGGACCCCCAATCTAGTTTCATTGTATTCATTATAGCTTAAGAGCCGGAGATTTGGCAAAGCGCCCTTCCGATTCATCGGAAGGGCGCTGGTTCTTACAGGCATTACACCCCTTTGGGCTTGGGTTTGGTTGGTGGCTTAGGTTGGGTTGGATCACGCTTAGCTGGCTTCGTAGTTGACACTATCCCCCTTTTTGGGGGACACGATCCGGTGTGGATGCGACGACAACTTTCGCACCACTTGCCCTTGGGTGGCTTATAAACCATTTTCCTGCCCCCTTATCGGAGGTTTTTTATGCTTTCCCAATCTTGATAAACGAGTATCACTTCAAGGCTGGGAAAGGCTTTTTGCACAATTGCCTTAGCATCTTCAAGCTTGGCGCGATGAAATTCCTCTTCATCGCTTTGGCTCGAAAATGCCTTGCTTCCCCCCCAAGCGCCACAGTCTATATGGTCGATAATAACCAAGCGAGATACACCATGGAGCTTAAGGGCAAGCCCGATGTACTTGAGTGCCATCTCTCTGCTATCTTCGTCGATGAGGACTTTTGAGCCGCCCGCACCAAGACCGGGAGAATCGTACGCAAGCCCTTCCTCGCCGATCACTTCCGCCAGATGTTGATCGATATAACCATGGAAACGAAAATCCATGCAACGCAGTAGAACTGTTGTACAATGATGTTTACTCCGATGGTTGTTTTGATATTTTAATTCCATAATTATCCTTAGCAATTATATTTGTCTATCACTTATAAACACCTACATATTATATACTCTAATGCAAATTGTTTCTAGCCGCCCTCGTGAGGGCGGCTAGATGTTTAGCCCAGATACATCACGCTTCGATATCTACCGGCAGCCGTCCCCTTTGCTGCCAATAGCAGCCGACTTTAGCCCCTTCAGGAAGGAATTCTTCAAGCTTGTGTTTTGCCTGTCTCAAGAATTCCTCTTGATGCTCTCTGTCCCGAAGTTCTTCTGAATAGGCCTTACAGTTCTCGTGAGCAACCAGTAAGATCTCTCTTACTGTGTTGTGCCCCATAGCAACCTCGATGCTTTTCTGCACCGCCGGAAGACAGTCGGGGTCAGTGACGTTCTTTGGCCCCCCCGCCAAAGATATGTGAAGAGCGGCCACATCGGGGTGTTGCTCGAACACCCACCTTTCAACCTGCCCGTCGAAACGCGGGTCGAAACACCGCACTACCACCACACACTCGGCCGAATCTTGCTTCGATTGCTGCGCCATGAAGCTGTTCCCTCTTTCCAAGATGTATTCTCTGGTGCAAAAACCATTTTTAGCACATTTAATATTTTTCGTCAACTACCCCCTTTATTGACAATTTTAAAAAACTCATGTTACGGTGGTTAGTGGCGGGGCTTTTTTATTTGCATCGCTTCCGTTTGTTATTAATTATATATTCCATGAAAAAAAGCCTCATTTATTCTTTTAGCCTTATAGGCCAGATAGGTTTCGCTACAGCATTACCGCTCGTTGTGTTTGGCGTTATCGGCAGATATCTGGACAACAAACTATCCACCGGCCCTTGGCTTTTTTTAGTTGGCCTAACTGTTGCGACTCTTCAAGTCTTTTTCTATTTGCGCATGATTGTCAAAAGAGCCATGTCCGATAGCAACAAGATGTAGGTAGACATAGAGAGAAGTAGAGAGAAGTAGAGATAAATGGATAGAAGTAGATAGAAGTAGAGAGAGGTAGTGAGAAATAGAGAGAAATGGATAGAAATGGATAGAAGTAGATAGATGTAGTTAAATGTGTTTTTTACAACTTCTTACCATTTCTTTCGCGTAGCATCTTTCCATGTCTATCGGTAACCCTGATTTCGCTCGCAAAGCATTAAATTTTTTCACTTAATAATTGTTCATTGATCATTGTTCATTGATCATTGATTATTGATTATTGATTATTGATCATTGGTTATTCTTATGGAAATATCACTTGCCGCAGAAAAAATATTTTCACTATGGGGTTTTCCCGTTACCAATTCCATGCTTATGACCTGGATTGCCGGTATAATTTTAATTTTGTGCGGAATAATTGCCACCAGGCGCCTTAACCTCGTGCCTCGAGGTATACAGAATATTTTTGAGTCTGTGATTGAATTTTTGTTTAATACTGTCAATGATGTTATCGGTGATACCAAGCAAACTAAACGTTATTTTCCCCTTCTTGCCACCATCTTTATATTTATTTTAACCAATAACTGGCTAGGGCTTTTACCCGGGGTCGGAACTATCGGATTTTCTGAAGTTCATCACGGCAAAGAAGTTTTTATACCTCTATTCCGCTCCGGCAACGCCGACCTTAACATGACTTTTGCCTTGGCAATTATTGCGGTAATATCTGTACAATTTTTTGGCATCGTAGCAATCGGCTTTTTTAAACACGCCGCCAAATATATCACATTCAAAAATCCAATTGCCGCCTTTGTGGGTTTTTTAGAATTAATTTCTGAAATATCCCGCATGATTTCTTTTGCTTTCCGGCTTTTTGGAAACATTTTTGCCGGAGAGGTTTTGTTAACAGTTATCGGCATTATTGTGCCATACTTGGTGCCGCTGCCGTTCATGGGGCTTGAATTGTTTGTGGGAGCCATCCAAGCTTTAGTTTTTACCATGCTGACGCTGGTTTTTATTAAGACCGCCGTTACCCCTCACGAAGCACATTAAAAAAGGGATTCTAACCTTGACTTAGTTACATTGATTAAGCACTGATTAATTCAGTGAGAATCAGTGCCATTAAATCAGTGCTTGAATCTACAATTAATTTTTGGAGAAAATATGGAAACAGAATCAATGTCAGCGCTATCGGCAGCTATTGCCATAGGTGTCGGAGCTATCGCTCCTTCTATTGCAATCGGTTTAATCGGCGCAAAAGGTTTGGAAGCAATCGGCCGTAATCCGGAAGCCGCTGGTAAAGTACAAGGCGCCATGATTTTAGCTATCGCCTTTGCAGAGGCTGTAGCAATTTACGCCTTAGTAATCGCTTTGATTATTAAATTTGTATAGCTAAAGGTAGAAACCACACGGCCAAACACGGATATAAACACGCCCCGTGAGAGTGACCGGGTTAAACCGTGTTGTTAACTTTAATGGAGCCCTATGGAAGCACTGCATTCGCTAGGAATCGACTGGAAAATGTTGATTGCTCAAATCATCAATTTTTTAGTGTTGCTCTTTTTGCTCAATAAATTCTTGTATAGGCCCATACTTAATATGCTCGAGGGCCGCAAGCAGAAAATCGAAAAGGGCTTAAAAGATGCAGAGCATTCGGCAAAAATCTTACAAAATTCGGAGGAAGAGGCCGATAAAATCACCGAAAAAGCCTACAGGGAGGCCGGGGAAATCTTAAATACGGCAAAACTCGAGGCTCAAAAAGAAGCTGAAGAAATTGTCAAAAAAGCCAAAAATCAGGCCGAAAAGATTAACAGGGAAGCGCAAATTGAAGCGGAAAACTATAAAACCAAAGCAATAGCTGAAGCCCGAAAACACTTGTCTGAAATTATTTCACTATCTTTATCAAGGGTATTGAGAGATAAGGTGGACCAAAAACTGAAAAAAGATTTGGCCGAGGAAGCCATGAGGGAGATCAAATAGATGAAAATTTCCGAAAAAGATTTTGCCCGCCTGCTGATTGCAATAAGCGCAAAACCTCGCAGCCGTGCCGAAGTCGCCAATCTGTGGCAAAAACTAAACAGCCAGGGAGCTTTGGGCAAACTGCCTCGAATTTGCCGACAGGCAGAGGATTTGCTGCGCGAACAAAATAATCAAATTTCAGTTCGAGTAACCTCAGAAGAAATATTATCCGCTGAGCAAATCAAAACAATTTCGCTCGAAATGCAGCGTA
>CAYNIX010000034.1:0-8148 GCA_964397535.1 uncultured Candidatus Saccharibacteria bacterium
AATGTGTACTAAAAATATTTTGAATAAAAATATTATATATATTATTTTGGAATATGCAAATAGTGATAAAATATTTCTACCTCTCAAGCAGAAAGAAAAAATTACAAAATATATCGGAGTTGGAAAAAAACCAAAATTAAGCCGATTGGGAGGTTCCGCCTGGGGTAACGCCAGAAAAAAAGCCTTCAATAATGCATTAAAGTTAGCAAAGGAATTGCTGATGGTATATGCCAAAAGGCAAATATCAGAAAAAGCTCCTTACATTATTAACGAGGAATGGGATAAATTTGTAAAAAAATCTTTTGGATATATAGAAACTATAGATCAAGATAAGGCCCTGAAAGCAGTATACTCTGATTTAGAATCGAAAATACCCCAAGACAGATTAATTTGTGGTGATGTGGGTTTCGGAAAAACCGAAGTCGCCCTACGAGCTATGGTGCAAGCAGTTGCCAACGGGTATCAAGCTGCGATTGTTTGCCCGACCACGGTGCTTTGTAGCCAACACTATGCGAACATTAAAGCTAGGTTGGAAAATTTACCTATTCGAATAGAAATGTTAAGCAGATTTGTAGAAGGAACTAACGAGAAAGAAATAATTAAAAGCATTGAGCACGGGAGAGTCGATATTGTAATCGGCACTCATCGTATGATGAGCAAGGATATTAAATTTAAAAATTTGGATTTGCTAATTATTGATGAGGAACAAAGATTTGGGGTAAGGCAAAAGGAGTATTTTAAGAAATTAAGAGAAAATATAAATATTATATCCCTATCAGCCACTCCCATACCAAGAACATTATTTATGGCTTTTGCTGGAATTCGTGATATATCACAAATTAATACACCACCGAAAGGCAGAAAATCAATCGATACAAAAATTATTAAAAAAGAATACGAAGTAATAAAAGAATATCTAATGAGAGAAAAAAACCGAAAAGGTCAAATATATTATCTTTATAATGAGGTTGAAAAATTGGAAGCGGTAAAAAGAAAATTAGAAAATATTGCTCCCGAATTAAAATATTTAATAGCTCACGGACAAATGCCACCGCTTGAATTGAAAAATAGGATGGAGGAGTTTGTAAGCAATAAGTATGACGTATTAATATGTAGTACGATTATAGAAAACGGTTTAGATATTCCCAATGTCAATACACTAATTGTGGAGGAAGCAGAAAATTTTGGCTTGTCACAACTCTATCAAATACGAGGCAGAATTGGCAGAAGTCAAAGGCAATCGTATGCGCTTCTTTGTTATAATCAGAGGGAATTAACCCAAAAAGCGTATAAAAGACTAAAAGCCATGGCAGAAAATTCAGATTTGGGAAGCGGTTTTAAGGTGGCGATAAATGATTTGGAAATAAGGGGAGGAGGAAATATATTGGGCCGCGAACAGCACGGCAATATGGAGGCTGTAGGGTTATCTCTTTACGGAAAATTATTAAAACAAGCCGTAGATAAACTTAACGATACAAAACTCAATAATGGTTTATAAGTTTAAAAAAATCGTAAATTGAATTCTTGCTAAGCAATTTGCAAAGTTAATTTTAGCGGGATTTTATTATTCTACAATTTTTAAAAATTAGAAATTGAAAGTAATTTTTAGTAAAATTGTGATATGACTAAAGATGAAGAAATATTAATTTTAAGCCATCACCCGAAAATTGGTGCCCAAACAATCAAAAAGTTAATGAAGCTAAGAAACAACACGGCACTTTGCTCTCTTGGGCGCGACAAAATTGTGCAAGTCATGGGCCAAAAAATTGCTGATTTTATATTAGAATCCATAAATACTTATAATCTTGATGAAATCAAATTAAATTTAAAGAGCCGGGACATAGGATACATTAGCTACTTGGACAGCAATTACCCAAAAAGACTCAAAGAAATTCCCGATCACCCGGCCATCCTATACATTCGCGGTGATGTGGCGGCATTGAATCATTTGTCTGTTGGTATAGTCGGTTCAAGAAAATATACTCCGTATGGAGCGAGAGTGGCTTCAAAATTTGCATATCAGTTGGCAGGAATCGGAGTGGGTGTTGTGTCGGGTTTGGCTTTGGGAATTGATACAATAGCTCATACAAAAGCGTTGGATGCCGGTGGCTTGACGGTAGCGGTGCTTGGTTGTGGCATTGATAAAATTTATCCCATATCAAATAATAATCTTGCACAAAGGATTATAAAGCAAAAAGGAGCGATTATTAGCGAATATCCGCCCGGGACGGAACCATACAAAAGCAATTTTCCTGCCAGAAACCGAATAATTGCAGGATTGTGCTTGGGAGTGCTGGTGGTTGAGGCGGCAAAAGAATCGGGAGCTTTGATAACTGCTATGGCTGCCCTTGATTATAATAGGGAAGTATTTGCCATACCCGGCCCGATAGACTCCGACGCTTCGGGCGGTACAAATGAACTAATTCAGCAAGGGGCAAAACTAGTAACAGATCCGCAACAGATGTTGGATGAATTAAATATAGTTGAGAAAAAAAATTATATAAAAGCGGAAAAAATTGTGCCTAAAACCGACGAAGAAAAAATTATATTAAAAATTTTGGGGGATAAAGCATTTAGTGTGGATGATATTGTCCGGGCTACGGATTTGAATATTGCCTCTCTATCTTTTACTTTGACAATGTTGGAAATGAAAGGTATTTTAGAGAATGTCGGTGGTTTGTGGAAGAAAAAATTGTAAACATTAGATTAGCGAGAGGGTATGTATGAACTTGGTTATTGTTGAGTCTCCAGCTAAAGCGAAAACAATTGAAAAATACCTTGGCCAGGATTATAAGGTTTTGGCGTCTTTTGGGCACTTGCGTGATTTACCAAAAGAAAAATTAGGTATAGATGTTAAGAATAATTACGAACCGGAATATATAATTCCGGATAAATCCACAAAAACACTTTCTTTGCTAAAAAAAGAAGCAAAAAAAGCGGAAAAGTTATATTTGGCAACTGATTTGGATCGTGAAGGTGAAGCTATATCCTGGCACCTGTTGGCAGCTCTTAGTTGGAAAAAGGATTATGGGCGAATTACATTTTCAGAGATTACTAAAAATGCTATAACGGAGGCTATAAAGAATCCGCGAATGCTCAATATGAATTTGGTTGATGCCCAGCAGGCAAGAAGGGTACTAGATCGTTTGGTCGGTTATAAACTGTCTCCGCTGCTTTGGAAAAAAGTTCGAAGGGGATTATCGGCAGGCAGGGTCCAGTCGGTGGCCGTGAGATTGATTGTTGAGAAAGAAAGAGAGATAAAATCCTTTATTCCCACAGAGTATTGGCAAATTAGTGTGGAGTTATCAAAAAAAGATGAGGACAATAAAAAGTTTAGAGCGAATCTTTCGGCTATCGATAATAATGCCGTCGGTAAACTGCAAATAAAAAGCAGCACCGAGGCTTCTCAAATTAAAGATGGATTGAGCGGTGCGGATTATATTGTAAAAAATGTTGAGTCAAGAGAAAGCTATAGAAAACCCTCCGCGCCATTCACAACATCCACATTGCAGATGGAAGCATCACGAAAACTGGGCTATTCAGCCAAGCAAACAATGATGCTGGCTCAAAAACTGTATGAAGCCGGAAAAATTACTTACATGAGAACAGATTCAACTAACTTATCACAAGACGCTGTTTTAGCAATTAGGAAAAAAATATCAAACGACTATGGCGAAAAATATCTTCCAGGGTCAGCTAATTCATATCAAACCAAAACTAAGAGGGCTCAAGAGGCTCATGAAGCAATAAGACCATCCGATATTGAAATTCGCGAAGCATCCATCGAAGCTCGAGAACAAAAACTGTATGACCTCATATGGAAAAGAGCAATAGCATCCCAAATGGCTGACGCGATTTTTGATGTTGTAGAAATAAATATCGAAGCAAAAACCGATAAAATCTATCAATTTACCGCAAAAGGCGAAAGCCTAAAGTTTGATGGTTTTAGCAAGGTATATACCGAAGGTAAGGATGATGAAATAGACGAGGATAAATATGAATTACCGGCTTTGGAAATAAATGAAAAACTGATTTTTTGGCAGCTTTTTGCCGACCAAAAATTTACGGAGCCACCAAAGAGATATTCTGAGGCGACGTTGGTAAAAAAACTTGAATCTTTGGGTATTGGCAGGCCATCTACCTACGCGCCAACTATTGCCACAATCCAGGAACGAGGTTATGTAGTGCTTGAAAATAAAAGATTTGTACCGGTAGAAATAGGTGAGATAGTAAACGATTTATTAGTAAAATATTTTAGCAATATTGTGGATTATGATTTTACCGCAAAAATGGAAGATAAATTGGATGAAATTGCGGAAGGTGGTGAAAAATGGCAGGAAGTGATTGATAAATTTTATCAACCGTTTTCTAAGGATCTGGCTGAAAAAAGCAATCAAATTGATAAATCGGAGATTGTTGGAGGAGGTGAAATTGACGAAAAATGTCCGGAGTGCGGAAAAAATTTGATAATAAGACTTGGCAGATATGGTAAATTTATCTCTTGTACCGGATATCCCGAATGCAAATATTCCCGTCCCTTGGAAACCAAGGAAGACAGAGAGGATTCAGTTGTTGATAAAGACGGCAAGGCTGAAAATTTAGTTCAAGCCGAACACGAAAAATGTGAGAAGTGCGGTGGCAAAATGCTTCTCAAAGAAGGCAGATACGGAAAGTTTTTAGCTTGTGAAAATTATCCTAAATGTAAAAATACCAAAACCATCGTAAAAGACACCGGGATAAAATGTCCGGAGTGCAAAGAGGGAGAAATTGTCGAGAGAAAAACTAAAAAGGGAAGATTGTTCTGGGGTTGTTCACGCTATCCCGAATGCAAATATGCTACTTGGGAAAAGCCCGTTAAAGATGTAAAATAAATACTTGACTTAAGCAAGCCAAGATATCAAATATCAAAAATTTTAGTACGCTTAGATTATTACTTTTTAATATTTTAATTTGAAATATGTTACCTAAAAACATCCAAAATTTAATAGAAGAATTTGCCCGTTTACCGGGGATAGGCCCTAAAAGCGCCACCAGATTGGTTTTTTATTTGCTAACCAAACCGGACTTTGAACTGGAAAGGTTTTCTAAATCACTTGTCGAATTAAGAAATAATATAAATATTTGTCCCGATTGCTTTAATTTGACAGACGCGGACAAATGCCGGATTTGTAATGATGATTCGCGCAATCGGCGGATATTGGCGGTGGTGGAAGAGCCCCTAGACCTAATTGCGCTGGAAAAAACGGGAGCACATAAAGGAATATATCATGTACTTGGAGGGTCTATAGACCCTCTAAATGGTATTGGCCCTGAAGAGCTTCGTCTCAAGGAATTACTACTTAGGGTAAAAAACGGTGATATTGAGGAGATAATTTTAGCAACTAATCCCGACTTTGAAGGGGAAGCAACAGCCTCATATATTAGAGAAAAAATCGTTGGAACCGCAGAAAATATCAAAGTTACACGAATAGCAAGGGGTTTACCAGTTGGTGGCGATCTGGAATACGCCGATGAAGTCACCTTGAAAAGATCTTTGGAAGGAAGGGGAGATTATATTTAATTAAAGATGTTGTTGATAAGTCAAAATTAATGAAAACTGCAAATGATAATGTATGATTATTGACACAAAAAAAACGCTTCGATACAATTTTTCGAGTAGTATCATTAAAACAAAAAACAGGAGAGATATGCCAGAAGAGTGGGCCTGCGAGTGTGGTTACATCACACCCGTTGAACCGGAGTCCGGAAAATGTCCGGTATGTGGATCAAAGATGACCAAGATTGACGGCGAAGAACAAGAGGCGGAGGGCGATGATAAATACGATGAAGAGGAATTATTGACCCCAATTGATGATGATATGATATGGGAGGATATTGAGGAAGATAAAGCCGAGGAATAATTTCTAAATAAAATTAAAACCCCGCTAGATATCAAAGATTTGGCGGGTTTTTAATTTGGTTGTCAAATCAAATAATATCCGTTATCTTAGAAATATGAAGTTTTATAACACCCTTGGTAAAAAAATTGAGAATTTCCCCGATAAATCAGAACCGGTATCTTTGTATACCTGCGGTCCGACTGTTTATGATATGGCACACATCGGCAATCTTAGAACTTTTATTTTTGAAGACTTGCTTAAAAGAGCCTTGTTGTATGCCGGTTTTAGAGTCAATCATGTGATGAATATCACCGATATTGACGACAAAACGATCAAGAGAAGTTCGGGCGAGAAGTCAAAACATCAACAGCTGGTTGAAAAATACGAAAAACAATTTTTTATCGATTTAAAAGATTTGAATATTTCTAAACCGGAAACAATCACACGGGCAAGCCGATATATAGATAATATGGTTTCTTTGATAGAAGTTTTAATTAAAAAAGGCTATGCATACAAGGGGGATGATGATTCAATCTATTTTGACATCTCCAGGTTTCCCGATTATGGAAAACTATCAAACATCAATAAAGATGAGCTTAAGAGCAATGCCAGGATAAGCCAGGATGAATATACTAAAGATAACCCGGCTGATTTTGCATTATGGAAAGCATGGGATGAAAAAGACGGTGAAATTTACTGGGATACTGCGCTTGGGAGAGGTAGACCGGGCTGGCATATCGAGTGTTCCACTATGTCGCAAGCTGTTTTTGGCAACACCCTGGATATTCATGCCGGTGCGGTTGATTTAATATTTCCCCATCATGAAAATGAAATAGCCCAAAGCGAAGCGGCTACCGGCAAACCGTTATCAAAATTCTGGGTGCATGGGGAGCACCTGTTGGTGGACGGACATAAGATGAGCAAATCGCTCAATAATTTTTATACTCTAGCCGATATTAAGCAGCATGGGTTTAATCCGCTTGATTTTAGATATTTGTGTTTGCAAGCACACTACCGAAGCAAACTGAATTTTACATGGGAAGGTCTTGCGGCGGCTAGAAATGCCAGAGTTAGGCTTGTAACTATTGCTCATAAATTATCAACTATCAACAATCAATTATCAAATAAATCCCAAAATTCAAATTCAAAATATTTGAATCTTTTTAAAGAGAAGCTCTTTTACGACTTAAATACACCGGAGTCATTGGCTGTTGTTTGGGAGATGCTGCGCGATGATAACATTAATGATGGTGATAAATACCATATTCTTTATGAAGTTGATAACAAAATTTTGGGCTTGAATCTGTTTATGGAGCAAAAAGTAGATATCCCGCAAGAAGTTCAAATTTTAATAGAAGAAAGATCCAAAGCAAGACAAGATAAAAATTGGCAAAAATCAGACGAAATACGCGATCAAGTGGAAAAGCTGGGGTATATATTGGAAGACACCGGGACTGTAACTAAAATTACTAAAAAATAAATATGACAAATATTTGGACTAGAAAAAATAATAAGCCGATTTTAGTGTTGGCACCGATGGCAGGCTATACCGATTCGGCATTTCGGCAGCTTTGTCGTGGATTTGGAGCCGATATTACCATGACGGAATTAATAAGTGCAGACGCGATAGCTTATGGCAAGTTGAAAGTTAATAAAGTTCATAAAGTTAGTAAAGTTATGGGAAAAAATATTGCTACGGCGGAGATGCTGGGGTTTTTAGAGCGGGAACGGCCATTGGTGGTACAGCTCTTTGGAAAATATCCGGAAAAATTCGCACTGGCTTCAAAATGGGTTAGCGAAGAGCTGAAGCCGGATGGTATTGACATAAACATGGGCTGCCCGGCTCGCAAGGTAGTGGGTAGCGATCACGGTGCGGCGCTGCTAAAAAACCACCACTTGGCAGTAGAAATTATTCAGGCCGTGAAAGAAAATACCAATTTGCCCGTGTCGGTAAAAACGCGCTTGGGTTGGGAGAAGGATGATGAAATATTAGAATTCGCTCCGAAGTTAATTAATGCCGGCGTCAGCGCAATAATTATTCACGGAAGAACGTATAGGGATGGATTTAAAAATTCGGCGCGGTGGCAGAATATTTATAAAATAAAAGATAAAATATCAAAAATAAAAAATAATATTTCAATCATAGGGAATGGGGACATAAAAAGTTATGAAGAAGCTATGTTGCGGGCAAATCATGGGCCGGTTACGCTTGATGGGGTGGCTATCGGCAGAGCAAGTTTTGGCAAACCATATATTTTCAATTCCAAAT
>CAYNIX010000035.1:0-8039 GCA_964397535.1 uncultured Candidatus Saccharibacteria bacterium
GTGGGTAGCGAATGGGATTAGATACCCCAGTAGTCCACGCCCTAAACGATGCATACTAGGTATCGGGAGAATCGACCCTCCCGGTGTCGTAGCTAACGCGTTAAGTATGCCGCCTGGGAAGTACGGCCGCAAGGCTAAAACTCAAAGGAATTGACGGGGACCCGCACAAGCGGTGGAACATGTGGTTTAATTCGATGATAAGCGAAGAACCTTACCAGGGCTTGACATCTCGCGAATCCTGATGAAAGTCGGGAGTGCCGTAAGGAACGCGATGACAGGTGCTGCACGGTCGCCGTCAGCTCGTGCTGTGAAGTGTCCCGTTAAGTCGGTAAACGAGCGCAACCCCTTTCGTATGTTAAATCTCTCATACGATACTGCCGGCGTTAAGTCGGAGGAAGGCGGGGATGACGTCAGATCAGCGTGGCTCTTACGCCCTGGGCGACACACGTGTTACAATGGGTAGCAACAATGGGTTGCCAAGTCGAAAGGCGGAGCTAATCCCATCAAACCTACCCCCAGTTCGGATTGAGGGCTGAAACTCGCCCTCATGAAGCCGGAATCGCTAGTAATCGTAGGTCAGCCATACTACGGTGAATACGTTCTCGGGTCTTGTACAAATTAAATGCGCCTGGCAGCGCATTGAACTAAGTGGTGCCTCATCCCTATTAAAAGGGCTTGAAAAATCCACTTTCATCTGCTAACTGGCAGATGAATAGCTGCGGACAGGACCTCTCTTGTAAAAGAAGGTCTGAAGGGTCCTATATGCAAATGATAGTCTTTTTCATAACGGCGTTTCGATCCTAAGTGTACATAGGAGAAGAAACATCCACCAAAGCCGGAAAAAGAATGTCAGAAACAGTTCGATGCGTAACCCAGGGAGATCCTGTTGTCGAGTGTAATCAATATGGACAATAGGAAGTCAGCTGCGCTCATAGTACTATTTGAATACTCGGTCTTTGTTCGGGTATAATAAATAGGAAGGAGCAAACTTTATGCTAAATCCATTCTATGTTGTTGGCTTTGTAGATGGCGAGGGATGTTTTTGCATCTCAATAGCCAAACGTGGCAAGGTTATGCCAGAAGTTCGATTATTTTTTGAAATCGAGCTTCGTGAAGACGATTTGGAAATCTTGCAACAGATTAAAAAAGTGTTTGGCTGTGGCAATATTTTTTACTTGGATTATCCAAGGTATGAAAAATGGCGCCCCCATGTAGAATACAAAGTTGGCAATTTTAAAGACATCTACACAAAAATTATTCCTTTCTTCAAAAAGTATCCTTTGCAAGCAAAAAAGAAGGAGCAGTTTAAGAGGTTTTGCCTTGTAGCAGATATGATTGAGAAAAGAGAACATTTAACAGAAATTGGTATAGATAGGATTGTTCAATTAAGGCATAAGGACTCGCTAGATGCGTTAGACGCGCACGTCTAGTGGGGTTTGGGTTAGATTACAACACCAAAATCACCGCCCGTCAAGTCAGGAAAGTCGGTAATGCCCGAATCACGCACCCGCGTGACACGGCAGGATCGATGATCAGGACTAAGTCGTAACAAGGTATCCCTACCGGAAGGTGGGGATGGATCACCTCCTTTCTAAAGGAATCAGAACTATGCTACGCATAGAATTTTCAATAATCAATAATCAATGATCAATTAATTTGAAAATTAATAAATTACATAATTAATTGGAAGTTGCCCCAAAGGGGTCCCTTTGGGAAAAATTGAAAATTGATGCTTCTACGCGTAGCGTAGAGTCAGGCGATACTCGTCTCGATATCACTATTTAGTTGTTAACAAACCGCGGAATGATCGCGGAATATGCCCGGACTGATGCGGATAATTACTGATTATTTCTGCGAAAATCTGCAAAAAGTCAGCATAAATCTGCGTCAATAAGGCCGCCCAGAAATGGAGCGGTTTTTTGTTTATATTTGATATAATTAATTTGTGATCAAGACCTGTATGGCAAGGAGAATACCAACATGTCCAGCGGCAAACCGAGAGGATGTGGGGGCAGAAACTCTCAAGTGGTACCTTCCCCATGTTCCGAGACTGTCTGCGGAGTTTGTTGTCGCATCGATCCAAACGAGCTTCGCCGGGTTGTAGCAGGGGCGGAAAAAAGAGGAAAGAAGCTCAACGCGCAGACCAAACTGCAAGATGGGGACTGGCAAAGGAGGTTTACCATCTAGTGTGAATCATGCACTTGATTGTGCCACCTGATGCCCGGATTACGATCCGGGCATCAACATTCTTGAATGAAAGCCAATTTTTTGATAGAATCTTATTGTCGCGGGCGTGTAGAGAAGTATGTTAGAGCGCCCCGATAGATCGGGGAGGTCACGAGGGGAAAATGCCAGTCGTATATATCTTGCTTATAAATAACGGGCAATATTATATTGGCTCCACTAATGATATTGACCGCAGAATTCATGAGCACAATTCCGGAAAAACAAATAGCACACGAAATAAACGACCCGTTAAGCTGGTTTTTTCACAACAATTTTCCACATTGTCTGAAGCACGACGAATCGAATACGAACTCAAGAAATTAAAAAGCAGGAAAATTTTAGAGAAGATAATTAGCAATGGATTTATTAATAGTAAATTACTGGGCGTGTAGCTCAGTTGGTTAGAGCGCGGCTCTGATAAAGCCGAGGTCAATGGTTCGATTCCATTCACGCCCACCATGCCTAGTAATTTACTTTTGATAACTGATTGTACTAGAGCGCCCCGATGGATCGGGGAGGTCAATGGTTCGATTCCATTCACGCCCACCGTCCTTCGCTGAAGCTACGGTCGGCAGGCCATCCCAAACGAAATTTCCTACTTCGTTCGCAATATGGGCAAGCTACGCAGGTCAAGACGGGCGGCAAGCTGTTTTGGTGACCTGTAATTTAAACTCAAATCTCTGCTTTTATTAATTTTTTTGAATCCAATAAAACAAAAAAACCACCATGTGGTGGATTTTTTAGTTTTATTGGTATTTCTCACTTTTTTTGTCCGAGAGCCGTTTTAAGATCATGGCCACTCTGATATTTACCGCATTATAAAAAATTCTTGGATCCATGCCAAGAATATCTCCCAATCGGTCCAACCTATAGATCACCGTATTTCGGTGTATTTTCAATTTATCAGCTGTATCACTGACATTCAAATTTTGTTGAAAAAAAGCTTCTAGTGTGTCTAGTAGATCGTGATTTTTCAGTTTAGATAATAAATTATTAGCAAATTTGGTCTTTTTATCTAAATTTCCATCAGCAAGGATAAAAATAGAACCCAAATCGGAAAAACTTAGTATGTTATTATGAGGATAAAGTAGTTTGCCGACATGAAGCGCAAAATAAGCTTCATTGTAAGACTCAGATAGGCCCCTTATGCCGCTATGGCCGTTGCCAATTCCTACTTCTATACTTTCGATATGTTGATTTTTCAAGGGTTTCAAAATTTCCGCGCAATTGGATTTTAGCAAAGACACAAATTTTTTCTCTTCAAAATCCCCTCTGTCTTTAAATACTAAAAACGTATCTTTACCGAGATATGCAGTAATAACATCAAAATTTTTAGTAAAAAAATCGGCGCAGGCCAGATCTATTTTTCTTTTCCACTCGTCAATAATATTAAAACGATGCGAATTGACTTTTGAAACAGATGGGAGGTAACTGCTAAAAAAGCCGTTGAATCTCATTAAAATGGCGATCCTTTCAACGTTTATATCATAGCCTATTTCTATTGCTCTGGATTCAAATTTTTTTTCAATATCGGGGGTTAAGTTTTTTTCGTTTATTAAAGTTTTCACAAACTTATCTGTCGAGTCGGAAACCGATTTTTTATGTTCAATATAATCGTCAATAAAAATTTGTACCAATATTTTCAACATTTTAGCAAGCTCTTTATTATCTTTTTGTTCCGAAATTGTAATGCCATTTGGGCCATGATGGAAGTGCAGGTTGTTATTGTTTTGCACTTTACCTTTAATCTTTTTCGCAGAGCAAAACTGGCCGATTTTACCACTGTTTGAGGAGGCCAAAATAAAACCTTCGCGACCGACAACCACCAAGTCCGATCCGTCTAAGGCTACAAAATAATCCTGGTCTGTTTCATCAAATATTGGAGTGCTACTCATATTACCTCAATTCCTCATTAATTTTTTAATTATGCAGTATTGAGGCTGGTAAAACATACAGACAGGTTAGAGCTTATCAAAAATTAAATCAAAGCATTTTAGTATTATATCTAAAATTACTCTTTCTTGCAGCCGATGTCAAATTTGTCAATGAACTAATATCTAAATCGTCTAATATTAAGTCTAAAATCGTGATTTTTTTCTAATTTTTCTCTTTGATTAAATATAATCAAAGATGCGATAATTGCGATGATCGAAGCGTAGATTAAGGTGAGTCCTAAATAAATTAAATAGTATATAAATTCATTTCCAATATCGTTTGCAAAAGACGGTTGTGTTCGCAGGTCAATATTTTGATCGCGATTTTGAATGGAACCGGTTTCCGGCAAAATTGACAAGTATGGGCCGGAATTTTTTGACATTTGATTTACTGCGTTAAATTGCCCTTGATTATTTACGGGTAAACCATCTGGCAATGTTTCTTCGGCCGGTTCCGAAGGGGGTGGATTTTGATTGCCACCGCCTCCCTTGCCATCAGCGGGTTGTTTTTTCCAGTTGCCGAAAATATTAATTATGGAAAGAGCGAATTTGTTAATTTGGTCGCCAAATGAATTTAAGACGTTTACAATGTTTTGAGTAAGATTTATGTCACCGGTGGTAATATTGCCGATTTTGGTGTTATTGGAAATATTATTTTCACCGGTATTAGCATAAAGTTTTGCCCTATTTTCGGCGGAAGCATAGTTTTGTAATTCTAAACTATTTTGATTCGATGTCTGAAAATCATTCATATTTGTAGATTCGGATCCGGTTTGAGAATTAATTACGTTTACATAAAGATGGTTAGGATCTACTCCTTGCGGTAAGATACCATCCCACTCTCCAAAGACATTCAGTAAGTAATATTTGGTGGTAAAAATATTAGCCAAATCGGTTAAATTTAGCCTATAATCGATATTTCCGGTGGAGATGTCTTTACTTAAAGTATTTTGGCCGATAAAATTGTTGCCAGAATTCAACGAAACATTGGAATCATTTATCAAATTTGAATCCTGGTTGATATTTGAGTATTTGGTATTATTAATACCTATGAGGTTTTGGTTTTGCGAGTCAGAGCCGGTTTGAGAGTTATCCCCGGCAATAATAATATTCCCATTCTGATCTCCTAAAATATTATAAATAAAGAGTGACAACAACAGGCCCGGGTTGTTGAGATTTAGGAGATTAATAATATTAACACCCAAGTCTATATTTCCGGTTAAAATATCACCAACTATTGTGTTGTTATTAACCGTATTGTGGCCTGTATCCGCCACTATCTCAATATTGTTTAGCACATCCGAATCATTTTTAACCACAATTTCATAGCCGGTATCGGCTGTTTCTAAAATATTGATGTTGTTAGAAGATTCGCCGGTTTTATTGTTGGCAAGATCGAAGCTTGTCGAGCCAAAACTATTTTGATCAAGAATCAAATCACCTAAACTACCCGCAAGGCTTTCGGAGGTTAATCGGCTACCCGGAGCAAAAGTGGAATTAGCCACATTTAAGAAGGTGAGAATCGCCGAGATGTCTCCCGTTATAAGATTTCCGGCGGCAGTATTTGAACCGAGTATATTATTACCGGAATTCAAATTTAAGACTTGCATGTTATTGATATTCGCGTCATTTTCGACGGAAATTTGATTTGATTGCTCATCGTTTACGATTCGGCTGGTTTCGGATATTAATGCTTCGGGATAACCGCCATCAATACTTGTTTGAAATGACGGTTGGGTAGATGTAGCGGCGGGCGAACTATTTATCTCCGTATTATTGGATGGTTGAGAATCCAATTCAATGGCAACTTGGCTTAATTGGTTTGGGCCGGTAGGCTCCGTAATACCGTTTGGTTCGATAACGCCGGTTGCTTGTGTGGGACCGGTAGGCTCCGTAATACCGGTAGTATCAATAGGGCCGACCGCTTCGGTCGGCCCGGCGGAGTACGCTGATTGAATAGGGTAGAGAAGCAAGCAGACAAACATCATGAACGGCATAAACTTCCGGCCGATTAACTTTATAAAAGTGGAAAGTGTGTTTTTCATTTTCTACCGCCTATCAATAATTATATTTTGCCCGGACTCGAAAGGTAACTTTCGAGCCTTGGGCGCACACAATTAGTTGGCACTATTATATGCGTGAAAATCAATGCTTATACTACCTGTTCGAATATCTCCGACTACGGTATTGTTGCCGACATCATTTTTACCAGTATTGGCTTCCACTTCCAGCTCGTTATCGATATCTACCCGATTACACAAGCTAATATCGGAATCACCCTCAATCCTAACCTTGTTTTCATTTTCAGAGTTTGGACCGGTAATAGTGTTGCCAAGATCGACGTCAATATCGCTACCAAATGACGCGCCGTTCATATCCAAATCATATGATCCGTTTGCCATATTTTTAACATGCGCCGAGAAATCAATGTCACCGGTACGAACGTCGCCCACTATGGTGTTGTGGTCGATATCGTTATTTCCGGTGTTTGCATCAAGATCGATGTCGTTGTCAAAATCGGCAGAATTGCGGATATGAATGTCTTGATCCATGGAAATTTTAATCTCGTTTTCGTTTTCCGATTGGGGACCGGTTGTATCGTTTTCAAAGTCGATCCAAATATCACCAAATTCAGCCGGCTCAAGCTCAATTTCCATGTCGTTGAGGTAGTTTTCAAAATAGATATCCCCGTCAATATCACCGGTATAGATATCATCAACCTCTGTGTTGTGGTCGATATCGTTATCTCCGGTGACTACCTCAACCTCGTACTCATTAACCTCGTACTCATTATCGGCGTCGGCATAATTATCTACGTGAATATCCATATCGTGGTCAATCTCCCATTCATTTTCGTTTTCAGAATATGGGCCGGTAGTGTCGTTTCCACCACCGATGTGAATTGCCGCGTAAGCGCTACCCGCTCCGAAAATAGCAAGAGCAAACGCCACTATCGAAAATTTAATAAACCTTGCAAACTTCATGATAACTCCTTTTTATATTACGATTCTCTTAACATATTGATTGTGGACTCGACCACGGCTGCGTATGCAACCGGACCACAGGTTTTTAGCTTTATTGGATAAACGCATAAAAACGCACTTACTGAAAATAAAAATTAAATTTTATACTCTAAACCAATTTTCTATTAACCGGTCGGTAAATGACATATTAGATATGACAAAAAAGCCATACATTATGATAAGAAAGTTGTAACATAAACTAAAACAATTTATTGAAAATTAGATCATAATACACAAAGGACTAGCCTAAAGTACATAATTTAGATCTTTTATTAGTTTTTGTGAAGGAGGTTTGACATGAGAGCCGGAAAATTAGTTATTGTGGTTGCCATCGCCTTAGTAGTAATTGCAGCCGCATTCGGTGGTTATTACTATTTTTATAAAAATAAACAAAACAGTTCTGAAAAAATGCGGCAGGCAGTGTTTTTAAGTAACGGCCAGGTATATTTCGGTTATGTTACCGGCCAAAATACATCCACGGTCGAATTGGAGCAAATATATTATCTAAAGACTCAAGACCTGCTTCAATCAAATGCGGACAACAATTCAAAAAAGATAGCCTTGGTTAAACTCGGCAGTGAATTGCATGGACCGACCGATAAAATGAAAATAAGTTTAAATCAGATTCTCTATATCGAATCTATGAGGCGGGATTCTAAAATTAATCAAGCTATAGAGAAGTTTAATTCGCAAAATCAGTAAATTGGCGGCAAAAATAAAACACCCTCGCACTATCCATATAGGGTAGCAGAAGGTGTTTTTTTGCCCGAATCCCGCTTGTAGGCAATGCCGGCGCGCACTCCTCCAGTTCAACATATTGCGGGACCCCCTAACCGGCTATTAAGCAGGTTTTGGA
>CAYNIX010000036.1:0-993 GCA_964397535.1 uncultured Candidatus Saccharibacteria bacterium
GAACGCAATTTGATCAAGCTAAATGCATTTAAATATTTGGGCAATGTCGAAATTGATATAAATATGGCAAAAATAATCGCCGGTATGCTTTATTGGGCAGAGGGGACCAAATATCCTAATTCAGTTGCTGTGTCTTTTTCAAATAGCGATCCGACAATGGTAGAGTTTTTTATCAGGTTGCTAAGAAAAGCATTTGAAATAGATGAGGAAAAGTTTCGTGTTCACCTCCAAATTCATACAACGCACGATCAAAGTAAAGTATTTGAGTATTGGAGCAAATTACTTAATATCCCAACAAAAAAATTTTGGAAACCGACTATCACCAAGCCTACCAGAACAATGAAAAGACAAAATTATATGGGTACATGCACGTTAAGATACCACGATTATAAGGTTTTATTGCAATTGTCAGGAATATTTGAAAACTTACCAAAATATGGAAAGGTGGCTGAGTGGCCGAAAGCAGCACACTGCTAATGTGTTGAGCTCGCAAGGGCTCCGTGGGTTCGAATCCCACCCTTTCCGCCATTCGACTCGCAGGCTCGCTCATGGCAGGCCATTCTTGAAACAAGGCTCGCTCATGGCAGGCCATTCTTGAAACTAGGCTCGCTCATGGCAGGCCAAGAGGCGAATGCCCTGAACGTAGTTGAAGGGCAGGAAAAAATTACCGAGCAAGCATTGCGAGTCGAGAACCGTAATTTTTAATCAACAGGGTAAGCAATGGACGATTGGATTGTGTATGTTTTAGAGTGTTCTGATTATACTTACTATACCGGTATTACGAATGATTTAAAAAAAAGGATTCATGCCCACAATTCAGGGCAGGGAGCCAAATATACTTCAAAAAGAATTCCAGTTAAGTGTGTATATTATCAAAGTGGATATACTCAAAGTGAAGCAAGACGAGAAGAAATTATATTGAAAAATTGGAGCAGGAGCAAAAAAAGAAAACTGATTGAGGGGGTTATTACGCGGGCTTCTGGATCTGAATAG
>CAYNIX010000036.1:1093-4872 GCA_964397535.1 uncultured Candidatus Saccharibacteria bacterium
AGATAAACCTCTCGACTTCGCTCGAGATAAACCTCTCGACTTCGCTCGAGATAAACCTCTCGACTTCGCTCGAGATAAAGGAAGCGTGGCAGAGTGGTCGAATGCGGCGGTCTTGAAAACCGTTAGAGTCGTAAGATTCTCAGAGGTTCGAATCCTCTCGCTTCCGCCAAAATAATGTCTCTCGGTGTCGGTTCAAAAAAACAGGTACCCCGATCAGTCGGGGTCGTGGGACCCAATTGGTAGCCGTTGGCTTTCGACTCGTTTCACTAGCTCAAGGTGTGGCAATTTATTAGTAATCAAACTTTAAAACTTTCTAGCTTTATAACTTTTAACTTGTGAGAGGGGATTATGGAAATTGAAAAAAATCAGCAAAATATAGGACCTGATGAGCCGGTGTTTTCTTGGAAGGCAAAAGAGTTCGCGCTTTATCAAAAAAGTGCTGGTTGGTTTGCGGTGATAATCTTAGCCGCACTGGTCTTAGCCGCTTACTTTGTTTGGGTAAAAAGCTGGACTGCCGCAGGGGTAGTGGCAGCAGGATTATTTGCCCTGTTTTCGACATCCGGATTATTACCCAAAAAAATCGAGTGTGCCATTTATAAAAGCGGGGTTGTAATAGATGGCAAGGCGCATCGCTTTACTGATTTGAAATCATTTTGGGTGGTATACGGCGATCATCCCGAGGTGCGTTTTCAAAGACCCGGATTTATGGCCCAAAGCATTCATTTGCCGCTTGCCGAGGAAGATCCCGAACAGATAAGGTTGTTTTTGATAAAATTTTTGCCGGAAGATCAGAATCGCGGGGAGGATTTGACCGATACTATTAGCAGATGGATTAAGTTTTAAAAAAGCTGATAGCTGTTAGCTAATAACTATTAGCTTGTTTATATACGCCCGTAGCTCAGACCCGAAGGGTGGTGCCCTTTGGGCTGGATACCTGCCCGCCGAAAACAAGCCCCCATAGCTCAGTGGATAGAGCGTCGGATTGCGGTTCCGAAGGTCAGAGGTTCAAGTCCTCTTGGGGGTACCAGACTTGTAGTGCGGATGGCGCCCCGATCGATCGGGGAGGTCGCAGGTTCAACTCCTGTCGGGCGTACCATGAACCAAGTCGGGTTTATGGTTACACCAGAGAATAGATCAAAAATCAAAACTTATTTGGCTTTCGTATCGCAAGGCTATAATAATCTTTTAAATTATAAAGTGATATAGATGAAAAACGGTTTTTTAGTATGTCCCTATATTCGTAATTTAGTTAAAATTCGACCCAACGGGTCTCCTTTGGGGTAATTGGTAAGAGTGATGCAAATATCAAGACTAAAAAATGGGCTTAGGTACGTCGCTATTCCGCGCAAAGAAACAGGTGCGGTAACGGTTCTTGTTGGCATTGGTGCCGGGAGTCGCCATGAAACAGATGAATTGGCGGGAGTATCTCACTTTGTTGAGCACATGAATTTTAAAGGCACCAAAAAGCGCCCGACTCCTTTAGAGGTTGCAGAATATATTGAAAATATAGGCGGCATCACAAATGCTTACACTTCTAAGGAGCACACTGCCTACTATGTAAAAATAGCCTCGGAACATCTAAGAGAAGCTTTGGAATTTTTATCGGACAACTTAATCAATTCTTTAAATTTGCCTGATGAATTTGAGCGCGAGAAGGGTGTAGTAATCGAAGACCTTAAAATGCATAAAGATAGGCCCATGGAAGAAGTGGCGGAGCTTTTTGAAGAAAAACTTTTTATCGACAAAGCCTTAGCTAGGAGGATCGGTGGAACCCCAGAGAGTGTTTCAAATATTACCTTGGATGGTTTGAAAAATTATAAAAATAAACACTATGTTGCAAATAATATCGTTGTGGCTATAGTCGGAAAATATGACACTAATAAATTAGGAAATATAGAAGATCTGGTTCAAACATATTTTACTTTTGCAACTGGTGGTAATGAAAGTCTCTCGAAGTTTGGCGAAAATAAAAGTACTGTCGTAGTATGCGACGACCGGAAAATTGAACAAACCAACCTGATATTAGGTTTTGCCGGGCCGGGCAGCCGAGACAGTAAAAAATATGCCGCTAAAATTATGGCTATGATTTTGGGCGGCAGCATGTCGAGCCATATGTTTACGGAAATTCGTGAAAAGAGAGGACTTGCCTATGCTATTCACACTTCGCATTCTGGCTACAGCGATACGGGTATGATTTTCACACAAGCAGGTATAGCCAACGAAAACTTGGCCGAAACTATAAAAGCTATCATGGTTGAATATAAAAAAATCGTCAACGAGAAAGTGACTGAAGCGGAATTGAAACGAGCCAAGGAAATTATTCGCGGCGGCTTAATGATTTCACTCGAAGATTCGGAAAACTTGGCCGATATGTTAGTAACGCAAGAGCTGACACAGGATAAAATTACCACTCCAAGCCAAGCAATCGAACAATTTATGCGCGTAGGCCTCGAAGATGTCTTAAAGATTTCGCAAGAGTATTTAAATTTGGATAAAATGGTAGTATCGGTAGTGGGGCCCGGAGCCAAGGAAGAGAGAGTATGGGATATTTTAAAAACCGAATAATGAATTAATCTCTCGATAGGCTCGAGATCCCTTCGGGAGAATTAAGAATAATGGTTTTGAATTGCTACTAATTCTTGTTAACCTTTATTCATTACTCGTACTTCATAATTCATATTATTTGAAGGAGTTTTATGTCTTCCAACAAAAAAAATCCCGCTATCGAGCGGACTTTGGTTATTGTAAAACCGGACGGTGTGCAGCGGGGCTTAATTGGCGAAATTATCTCGCGTCTTGAAAATCGCGGATTGAAAATTATTGCGCTTAAAATGGTCAAACCCAACCTCGAGCATGTTGATGCACATTATCCAAAGGATGAAGCATGGATAGAAAGATTGGGGCATAAAGGCTTCGGTGTTTTTGAGGAGTATGGCATAGATCCCAAAGAGCATATGGGGACAGACAGCAAAATGGAGGCCGGCAAAATGGTAAGAAAATGGCTGGTTGATTATCTAACCGAAGCCCCGGTGGTTTGCATGATTATAGAAGGGGTTCATGCCATTGATAATGTGAGAAAAATTGCCGGCAACACTTTGCCTACAAAGGCTGAGATAGGGACTATACGCGGCGATTATTCAGTAGATTCTCCGGCGGCGGCCAATTTGGAAGGCAGGGCAATAAAAAATATTGTACATGCTTCAGAAAATCCCCAGGAAGCAGAGCATGAGATTGATCACTGGTTTTCGCAAGAGGAGATATTTGAATATTCTCTTGCCCATCATGCTGCTATGTATTCCAAACTGTAAGCCCATTGTTTGGGAACACGCTGCTGAAAAACACTGTAAAAGGGAGGGAATTATCATGGTTATGCAAGAGTTGGAATATAAGGACATCACTTCTAAAGTAATTTCCGCGGCATTTCAAATCTTTGAAGTTATGGGTTATGGGTATCCCGAAAAAGCTTATCAACGTGCTCTTGAGTTAGAGCTATCAAAGAGGGGGCTGGCGTTTAAAAGAGAATGCTATGGAAAAATTATGTACGACGGCGAGTTTGTTGGCAAATATTTTCTTGATTTTTTAGTTGAAAATAAGGTTGCCGTTGAATTAAAAGTAAGACGAGAAATGTATGATTCAGATGTTGTCCAACTGCTTGGATATTTAAAGTCTCATAATATTAAAGTTGGCTTATTGATTGTATTTGCAAAACAAAAACCTGTTATTAAGCGATTAGTTAACTAATATTAAGCAGTGTTCCCCGTAGTGTATTGATAAACAGT
>CAYNIX010000036.1:4972-7842 GCA_964397535.1 uncultured Candidatus Saccharibacteria bacterium
GGACACATAGCTTTTCTAAACAGTGTCCTTCACAGTGTAATGATAAACAGTGGACACATAGCTTTTCTAAACAGTGTCCTTCACAGTGTAATGATAAACAGTGGACTTACAT
The DNA here is from genome assembly GCA_964397535.1 of uncultured Candidatus Saccharibacteria bacterium. Taxonomy (GTDB): domain Bacteria; phylum Patescibacteriota; class UBA1384; order XYA2-FULL-43-10; family XYA2-FULL-43-10; genus CAYNIX01. The sequence goes on from CAYNIX010000036.1 coordinate 5,085, forward strand.
GATTTACTTGTTGGCTACCGCTACAGCCTTATTTCTATCTTTTAGTCTCACTTTGGCGGTGATTCGATTTTGTTATCTCCGCGGTGTCTTATCCACTCCGAGAAAAAGAGACATACACAAATACCCCATCCCTCGCATTGGTGGCGTAGCTATTGTTATGGCATTTGTGATAACAACAATATTATACTTCACCTTAATAGAGCCGGATCTTTATTTATCGAGGCATAGAATCCTCGGCGTAGATGAACAATTACTGGGTATTTTGTGCGGAACGGCAATAATTGCCGCAAGCATGCTATACGATGATTTAAGGGGATTAAAAGCCTGGCAAAAATTTATCTTTCAAAGTTTGGCGGTTTTTGCCGTGATTGCGTCGGGAGTCGGTATAGATTCAATTACCAACCCCTTTGGCGGATCAATCAATTTAAACTCGGTATATATACCGATTCCGGGTACTAATTATCACTTCTCTCTTTGGTCGGATTTGTTAACTCTGGTGTGGATGATTGGCATGATGAATGTTATAAATTTTGTAGATGGAATTGACGGTTTGGCTGCCGGCCTATCTATTATTGCTTTATCAACTATTGCCATATTGGCGGGAATTAGCGGTCAGGGAGCAGTAATATTAATATCTCTAATAGTTGCGGGTTCGACCGCCGGTTTTTTGTTTTTAAATTATCCTCCGGCAAAAGTATTTATGGGTGATTCAGGTTCTATGTTTCTTGGTTTTATCCTCGGAGTGCTACCTCTTTTATCCGGCGGGAAATTAGCCACCTCTTTTCTGGTATTGGGTTTTCCGATTGTCGATGGATTGTTTGTGGCGATAGGGCGCTTGGCCAGGAAGCAAAATCCTTTTACCTCGCCGGATAATACTCATTTGCATCATCGTTTTATCTCGGCAGGCTTTTCGCAACGCCAAGCGCTTTGGTTTTTGTGGTTGATTGCAGGTATTTTCGCTTGGGTTGCACTGCGATCTACAACGCTTAGCAAGATGATCGCCGCCATCGCCCTGGCCGCTATACTGTTAATACTGATCTGGTACTTGTCGAGAAAAAAGCTATTAGCGAGTAGTAAGTAGAAAGTAGGTAAAAGTGATCAAAAAAAAATGAAGTAGAAATAGTGGAGGAGAGAAAATGAGTACTAGTTATAAAAATCTTATCGTCTGGCAAAAATCAATTGAGTTGGTAGTGGAGATATATCGTATTACCACACTATTTCCAAAATCAGAATTATATGGATTGGTGTCTCAAATGAGAAGGTGTGCGGTCTCGATCGCTTCCAATATCGCTGAGGGATACCGTCGACGATCAGAAAAAGAGAGAAATCATTTTCTTTTAATTTCCTTTGGTTCTGGAGCAGAATTGGAGACACAAATAGTGATTACTAAGAGATTGGACTTTATCAATCCTAACGAATATAATAAAGCTGAGGGTTTGTTGGATGAAGTAATGAGAATGCTGAATAATATGACCTCAAAATAAAAACTACCTGCTACTCGCTACTAACTACTTGCTAAAAAATTGAAAGAATTCACCTTTGATGGACAACGTGCCAATGAAAGTGTAGAAGAGACGGTAAAAAACCATCCCTATGTTTTACTTTGGCCGGGTTTAAAAACCGTAGTTGTACTGGCTATTCCTGTTGCCGTTTTGATTTTTTGGGGAGCTTCAACTACTTTTTCTCTTGCGGCATTTTTGGCAGCCATAGTTGCCTTTTTTATCTTTGGCAAAGCTTATTACGAATATGCAGCGAGTGTTTTAATTATTACAAATCAAAGGGTATTATATCTTTCGCAAAAAGGTTTTTTTCGACGCAAAATTATTGAAACTAATTTGGATAAAATTCAAGATGTGGCCAGCGATACCGGTGGCATGGTAAGAACCACATTGGATTTTGGTGACGTCATCATTCGTACAGCCGGAGCCGGCAAGGGCAGTGAAATCGTTATCAACAACGTCGCCCACCCCTATCAAATCCAACAAGCAATAAGTAAGAGAATATAATAATGGTAGAGAACGGTCCAAGCCAATTAGATCATCAAGAACACATCCAAGAAAGCAAGCTGGGTAAATTTGGTGATTCGGAGCGAATAATGAGCCTAATGCTAGAAGGCAGCCCCTCCATAGTTGGCCGGATTGAAGATATAATTGTTGACGTCCCAGATCATGCAAATGAGGTTTTGCTAACTTCTACCCCAGAGCAACACGTGAATGAAATTCTTGGTGTTAGAATTCAAAAAGACGGGGAAGGTATCACATGTGTATTTAAGCCATTTGATGGGGAAAACGGTGAGACAAAAAACCAGACACAGGTAAAATCTTTTTATCCTCGCGAATGTGCTGCTTATATGATCTCAGAACACTTTGGTTTGGGCGTTGTTCCACCGACATGCATTAGAGAAATCAATGGGCGTATTGGATCGATTCAATTGTTTTTAGATCATGACTACTTTAAGAACTTGTCGAGAGCTAGAAAGAGCGAATGGGATGAAGCTGAAAAATCCAGTGATTGGCGAATGATTGCTGTTTTGGACTGGATATTGGCTAATTGCGAAAGACATGAAGACAATACAATGATAGATAGAGAAAACCCCACCAATCTAGCAGCGATAGACCATGGAATTATTTTATCATCATATAACTATTATGAGATGGCTCTGAGAGGGCCATCACTACAGCTTACCCATGATAATGCGAATGATAAACCTTTGCTAAAAGATATTCCAGAGATAATTTTACAAAAAATTGCATTTGGG
>CAYNIX010000037.1:0-7686 GCA_964397535.1 uncultured Candidatus Saccharibacteria bacterium
TAAACAAATAAATAAATACATTATGTTACAATAAATATATGAGAATATTAGGCATTGATCCGGGTACAGCCATTATGGGCTGGGGACTAATTGAGAAGCATGGCGCAAAAATTAAGCCGCTTAAATACGGCTGTATCGAAACAAAAAGCAGTGTGCCTATGCCGCTGCGTTTGTCGGAGATTTACGGGGCATTATCTGATATAATAAACAGAGAAAAACCGGATCATTTGGCGATCGAGGAGATATTTTATTTTAAAAATGAAAAAACGATCATTAGTGTTGCTCAAGCACGTGGTGTGGCTATAGTATGTGCCGAAAACCATAATATTCCGGTGTATGAATATACACCATTGCAAGTTAAGCAAGCCCTAACAGGATATGGCCGGGCCGATAAGAAGCAGATGCAAGAAATGGTGCGTATTACATGCCGTCTTGATCACTGCCCCAAGCCAGACGATGCAGCGGATGCGATGGCTGTTGCGATAACGCATGCACAGAATAACAGAAGAACAGAATAACAGAAGAACAGAGAAACAGAAGAACAGAATAACAGAATAACAGAGAAACAGAGAATAGAGGAAAGTAGGAAATTAAAATAATAAATTAATTGAGAGAAGAAAAAGATGGGACAAGTATTTCGATTTAGAGATTTTCCGGTTTACAAGGAAGTTAGAGAATTCAGAAAAAAACTTAAAATTTTAGCCAGAGAAAAATTTCCATCAGAAGAAAAATATTGTTTATTGTCGCAGTTATTTAGGGCTCTTGATTCAATCTTATTAAATATTGCAGAAGGTAGCGAACGATATTCAGACGTTGATTTTAGCAGATTTTTAAATACGGCAATAGGTTCTTTAGCGGAAGTTATTGCTTGTCTTGATGCCGCTTGTGATGATGAATATATCAGTCAGCAAGAAGTTGATAAGTTTATTGTGATTGCCGAAATTATCTGCAAGCAATTGAAAGCATTTTCCGCCAAAGTTAGAAATAATAAATAAACAATGTTCTTTTGTTTTTCGGTTTCTAAGTTACTATGTCATTTTGTAAATTTAACCGGAGGTTAAATTATGCCTCAACTACGTCAAAATATTATTACCCAAGATTGGGTGGTTATTACACCGGAACGCGCTAAGCGCCCCAGCGATTATCGGATAGATGAGAGCAATATTTCGAGCGATAAATCAAATTGCCCTTTTTGCGAAGGCAGTGAAGGTTATAAAAATAACGCAAGGATAAGGGGTGCCGGGAGTGATAATTACTATGTAATACAGAACAAATTTCCGGCATTTATTGAATGCGAAGAAAAGTCCTCGCTTCGAAGCTATTATCCGGAAAAAGGATTTTATCGGGCCCGAGCGGCTGTGGGGGATCACGAAGTAATAATCTTTCGCGATCATGATAAAAGCCTTATGACATTGAATAAAGCGGAGCTTGCCGAAATGTTTGAGGTATTTTGCGATCGGTATTACGCCATGCGTAAGAATAAAAATAATGTCTCCATTATGCCAATTTACAATCATGGGGCGGCAGCCGGTGCTTCAATTTCTCATCCCCATGCGCAAATTTTTGCTTCGGGAGTTGTAGCCAATACCGTAGGTCGTGAAATGGATGGAGCGGAGCGTTATTTCGGAATAAACGGGACCTGCGTATTTTGCGATATAGTTGCTCATGAAAAACGGGAAAAAGTTCGCATAGTTTCAGAGAATAAAGATTTTCTGGCCGCCACTTTTTACGCGGCTCGTTTCCCCATGGAAACATGGATTTACCCTCGACGCCATGACAGCCAGTTTGAAAATACGCCTAAAAGCGAACTTCTAAACCTTGCCGAAGTGGTAGGTGATGTGCTACAAAGGTTAGAGAGAAATATTCCACGCATTCCTTTAAATTTTTATATTCACACCTTGCCAACCATACATGATAAATCATATTCTTATCATTGGCATATGGAAATTGTACCGCGCCTGGCCAATTATGGCGGCTATGAGCTTGGTAGCGGAGTAATCATCGATATCATTTCCCCCGAAGATGCCGCGCAGTATTTAAGAAAACCGAAGAATAATCAATAGGGTTTGCTATGCCGGAAAAAAAGTTAAAAATATTAATGCTGATGAAATTTCCACTATTTGGCGGCGGGAGTGGAAATTATGTTCGCAAACTTTCAGAAAAGCTTGCCGAGAGCCAGAATGTAGAGGTGGCGATAGCCGCACCGGACTCAAGGCAGATCGATAACGTTAGACTCTACACTCTTCATCCAAAAAGGAAAGTTGTTTTTGTGTCTCACCCGGAATACAAGCGAGCAAAACGTTATCAAGATTTGACCGGTAAAGAATTTACCGATGTTTATCAATCTTTTTTAAATCAGATTGTTAAAATTGTTGAAGATTATCGTCCGGATGTGATTCACGTTCACCATTGCTCATTTTTAACTTGGATAGCAAACTATATTAAGTCGATTTACGGCATAGCATATGTCGTTACTGCACATGGTACCGGTATATACCAAGCAACCATCGATCATCGTTTTCGAGCCCTTACACGCCAAGCACTCGAGCGCACGGAATATATTATGAGTAATAGCAATTACACCAATAAATGGTTGCTAAAAGTATTCGGGCAAAAATTAAAACGAAAAACCCGAATTATTCCGTGCGGAGTAGATTTACAATCATGGTCAAGAGATGCTTCTTTCGATTTAATAGAAAAAAAATATAATCTAGAGGGTAAAAAAGTCATAATTTTTGTCGGTAGACTGACTTGGGAGAAAGGTGTTATTTACTTATTAAAAGCAGCAAAGTTCATAAATGCCGAAATATTTATAATTGGAGGTGGTGTCGAAAAGAAAAAGCTCGAAAATTTTGCAAAACTCAAAAAACTTGAAAATGTGCATTTCATGGGCTATTTTGGCAAAGAATATATCGAAGAATTAAGGCAATTCTATAAAAAGGCATCTTGCGCTGTGTTGCCATCGGTCTGCGATGAAGGCTTGGGCATAGTAATACTTGAAGCCATGGCAAGTGAGACTCCGGTAGTCGCCACCAACAAGGGTGGCATTCCCCTCGCTGTGAAAAATGGAAAAACAGGCTATTTGGTGCGGGCCAAAAGTGGTAAGGCCTTAGCTGATGCCATAAATAAAATTTTAGATAATGATCATTTGCGGCAAGAGATGGGAAAAAATGCCAGGAAACTGGTTGAGGAGCGATTTGATTGGGTTAAAATTAGTGCTCAAGTCAATAAATATTATCACAGAGTTGCACTAGTTAGCGCCAAACTGAAAGTTAAGAAATTACCGCCGGGAATGGATGAAGATGATCTCCGTCGTGAGTTACAGGAACTGGAAAAGAAGATTGAATACGTTCCCTAAATTATTACTCGGAGGATAAATGACGGAAAAATGCCAATTTAATCCAGAAACTGAAGAACAGCACAATTTGGTGGAAGCTAAAAAACCTACCGAAACAGAAAAAGAACCCACGTTCGACGCTTTGGTGGTTTTCGGGTTTGGAATTAAGTCGGATTTAGATTTGGAAAAAAGAGGGCAAGACACGACTGGATTAGTAAAAGGTGGGTACCAGCCCTGGAGGCTTCCATTGGGAGCAAAGCTCCGAACTGTTGCTGCTGCTGAAGTGTATCTTACAGGCAGTGTCGGAGACGTAATATTTACCGGTGGTCCTGTTAAAGTACGTGAAGGAGTTCCTGAATCTGAAGCAGAATTAATGAAAGAATATTTTTTGCATATACTTGAGAAAAGAAAAAGAGAAGAAATTCGTCACGGTGGTATGAATCAAGATGATATAGAGAAAGAATTACATCAATACCTCAGCGATGCTGCATCTCATGTCAGATTAGAGGACAAAGCCACAAATACGATAGAAAATTTTTCAAATACTATCAATCATATAAATGCAGAAAGTTATAGCAATATAGGATTACTCTCCAGTCAATTTCATCTGGCGAGAATAATGAATTTAGCCAAAAGACATGGAATTGAGGGGGTGGGTGTAAGTGCTGAGGAGGAGGTGTTAAAAAAAAGAAGGCATTATCAAAAAATTGTTAACCGTTATTTTAGCGAAGAGGGGAATAAACAATTTAGAGAAGAAGTTTTATCTGATTTTCAAGACATTGAAGCCATTAAACAAGTAGAGACAAAATTTGGTCCGGGTTACGGTAGTTTTATGGGGGATCACGAAAATAAAACCACGAAAAAATTGGGCACTTCATTTGAAGATTATCAAAAAGGAGAAAGACGCTGGAATAGGGGGGTTGATGAGATTCCTGAATACTGGATGCAAGGACTCCAATATATAGAAAATCCAGAAATATTAATAAATATTCTGCGGGCACAAGATGGGGTCCAAGGGGTGCTTAAAGAAAAATATGGTTTGAACGTTGATGAAGCTAGCATTGAAGATATTAAAAACGCTCTTGGGGAAACTGAACGCATTATGCCGCCAGAGGAATGGGGTAACAAGTAGTAATGAAGAGGTGAATATGGAATTTTTGAAAATTGCCTTGCTTTCTCCGCTGACTCGTCCTACCGAGGAAGACACACGCGGGAGCAGGCCTAAAATTGTTTGGGATCTAGCCAAAATTTATACAGACATGGGCCACGATGTAACGGTATATGGGCCGGGTGATTCAGAAGTTCCCTGCAAATTAAGGGCCGTTATTCCCCAATCTGTATATCTAGCTCCTCCGGCTGAAAATCCTTTTTATCAGCATACTATCGGGCTTGCAGAACTCTCCCTGGCTATTAGAGGAGAAGCCGAGAATTTTGATATTATCCATAATCACGTATATCCGGAATTTTTTCCACTTTTGGCGCTTGAAAATATTGATATCCCAATTTTGACTACTCCCCATTTATATATGTGGCCGGAATATGTCAACGTTTTAAAACAATTTCAAAAATCTTATTTTGCTCCAATTGCTAGATATCAAAGAGATGTGGGTGAAGGTATAAACTGGCTGGATGTGGTTTACAATGGCATAATGGTCGAGGATTTTGAATTTAACGATCAACCTGAAGATTATTTTTTATTTTTTGGCAGAATTAAGAAAATAATTGTAGGCAGCGAGGAGACTGATCCAAAAGGTTTTATGGATGCTATGGAGGTTTGTAAAAGAGCAGGTGTTAAATTAAAGATCGCCGGCAATGTTGAGGATATGAAACTCTACAAAGAAAAAATCGAGCCATTGGTTGGAGGAACGGTAGAATTTGTCGGGCCAGTCGAATCTGCCGGACCAATTGGTTTTGCCGAAAAAGTTCAACTATATAAAAATGCCAAAGGGTATTTCTTTTTGAGCCATTGGGATGAAGGTTGCCCTTTAGGGCCGATGGAGGCAATGGCAAGTGGCACACCGGTAATAGCAAATCGTCGTAGTTCTTTGCCAGAGATTGTGAAGCATAATGAAACGGGTTTTATTTGTGAAGAAAATGATCTCGATGCAGCCGTAGAAGCAGTAAAAAATATAAATTCTATAGACCGGATAAAATGTCGCCAGCATGTTGAGAAAAATTTTTCTTCACAAAGAATGGCGGAAGATTATCTTAATCGATATGAAATAATTATCAATAAGGCAGAACATGGCTAAAATTAAAATTGCTTTTTTTGCATATCCCCATTATAAATGTCCTCCAAATGGATATGGGCCTATGCAAACTGTAATAACAGAAATTGTCAAGGAGTTGTCCAAGGATGATAGATATGACATTACTGTTTATGCTACGGGAGACTCGAAATTACCGGTGAAAATAATTCCAATTAAAGAATCTTCAGATATTTTAGACAAAAGCGTGCCAGACATTAAAATTTACGAGTTTTTAGCTTTAGGGGAGTTATTAAAAAGAAGAAATGATTATGATCTAATTTCGACGCATGTAGGATTTCACATTTTACCTTTTGCGGAATATGTTAAATGTCCGATAATAGCAAATTTACAAGGGAATTATAATAACCCTCATTACTACAAGATTTTTAGAGAATATTCTCAAAGTTGTAATTTTGTTACCATATCAAATTATCAACGTGAATATTTACCAAATCTAAAATATGCCGGTACTGTCTATCATGGAATTGATGCTCATGTATATAATTATTCAGAAAATGAATTTGAATCAAATAAATTATGTTTTCTAGGAAGAACAGATCCTCAAAAAGGTCTAGCTGATGCTGTAGAAGTTGCGTTGGCTACAAATCTCGACCTTGAAATTGGTGCAAAAATTTCTTTAACAGAAGAAGCAAGCGAATATTTTTCGAAAAAAGTTAAACCCCACATAGATAATAAAAAAATTAAATTTTTGGGGGAAGTAGACCTTAGTCAAAAAAAGAAACTATTAAAAACTTCAAAGGCATTGTTATTTCCAATCAATTGGGATGAAGCTTTTGGGTTGGTAATGATAGAAGCCATGGCTTGTGGTACCCCTGTAATTGCTTACAATAGGGGCTCGGTATCAGAGATAATCGAAGATGGAAAAACAGGATTTGTCATTGAAAAAGGTAACATTAAAAAAATGGTTGATGCAACTAATGTGATAAATTCGATGAGCGAAGAAGAATATAAAAAGATGCGCCAAAATTGTCGATCAAGATTTGAAGAATTATTTACTTCTGAAAAAATGGTCCAGGGATACAAAAATATTTATGAAAAATTATTGTAGGATTTATAAGTTTATATGGAGCATCAAATGTCTTTAATAAGCTGTGTAATGCCATGTAAAAATAGGCAAAAAGTTATTGGTGAAACTATCAGCTCATTGTTAAAACAATCAGAGAGCGATTGGGAACTAGTGATTATTGACGACCATAGCGACAAAGATGATGAAACGGAAAAAGTTATTTTAAAATTTAATGATAATAGGATTAAATATTTTAGATTACCTGATGATAACGGCTATGGCATTGCGGCTGCTAGAAATTATGGCAATATGATGTCGCAAGGAGATTTTATTGCAGTAGCTGATTCAGATGATATTATTGATCCCGATAGATTTAAGCATTCTCTAGAGGCTTTTGCTAATGGTGCTGATATAGTTTATGGTGACATTGCTCTGTGGAATGAAAAGACCGGGGAAATAACAAAAAGGCCTGATAGGTCAGTACCAAGGCCGTTTGATCTGGAATATTTTAAAAATATAGATTATATTCCGCACCCGACGGTTGCTTATAGGAGGAAATTGGCCCTAGATTTCCCGTATAATTCCTTTTTTAGAATTGCAGAAGATTATGATATGTTGAGTCGGTTAGCTGTATACGGATATAAGTTTGTTTATGTCGATAAGGAATTCGTGAAATATAGGCAGCATGAAACTTCAATAAGTAAAGATAGAGAAAAGCTGTACAAATATAAATCATATGTGCAAAAAAGCCGAAATTGGGAGTAAAATGCCGGGTTCTATTATTGTTGATTCTCACAAAATAGCTAAACAAGAAGGGCTTGAAATAGGAAACATAATCAAACAAATTGACGATAATTTTATAATTTATAAAGGAAATTTAAATAATAACCAAATAATTTTTAAGGTCGCCCGAAAGGGCCTTCATAAAGATTTTGCTAAAGAGAGTTTTATAAATAATCTATTGTCTAAAATACTAGAACGGTCGGGAAAAGATATATTATTTACTAGAGTAATTAAAGGCGGATATGATAAAAATTACAACTGGGTGGTTAGAGAATTTATAGACGGTGAGT
>CAYNIX010000038.1:0-7462 GCA_964397535.1 uncultured Candidatus Saccharibacteria bacterium
AAACGAAATATTGCCTAAAACCCAAGTTGAAATTGTGACACCGGATGAAATAGTCAAAATGAAACTAAATAAATTGAATAACCCAGGGGGTGAGCTATTGAAAAAAGTTAACCCGAATGATCTGTTTGTAGTAGAATCAGCACATCAATTGCCAATAAACTCCGTAATGAGATCTAAAAAAGCCCAAACCCTCCCGTTATAATCGGGCTGCTATGCAAATAATCTTTTATGGTATTTGATAATATTCCCGCTTAAGGGTATAATATATGCATCTTACCAAGATATAAGAAAGGAATACTTATGAAAGTCGCCTTGCCTTATCTGTATCAAGGGAAAACGAGCGGCCAAGGGGTGTTTGAAGAAACGTTTGCCGAAAAACTCGGCTGTGCAGGCATAGAAACAAAAGTTTTTTACCCTAGCAACAAGGAGTTGCGAAAAATTCCTCAAGTCGGAACCATATTAAGTATGGCCTCGCTACGTGAGTATAAAGAAGAGCTAAATTCATACGATCTAATATATTCCACTAACGGCACATGCGTAGCTTTAATGGATAATGAGATCTCTCCGCAAGTAGTACCAGTTTATCATTCAACCGGATTTTCAATATTCGAAACACTCATTGCCGATAAAGAGGGAGTAGAAGAGCGGGAAACTTATTTAAAACATAGTTCTGAACTAAAAAATCTCGAAATGGTACCGCGCGATATCTCCGCCAAATCACTGCAGAACTGGGGTTTGTGTGGAATATTTGCGGCACAAAATGCCGAGAATATTGTTGCGGTCTCTGAAAATGTAAAACAAGAATTGATCGAATTTGGAGGAGCTAAACAGGAAAATATTAAGGTTATTGAAAACGGCCTTGAAAATTATTGGTTTGAAGAGAATATAAATTGCCCCGAATGCCAAAAGTTAATGAGCGGTTGGGACCAGAATAAAACTACAGTAATGTGGGTCGGCCGCATGGGACGCGATGAACTGAATTTTAAAATTAAGGGTATTGACCGATTGCTAGAGGTGATGTCGTCACTTGACGAGAATCGTTTTAATAAAGTGGTAATCGCAATTATTCCGCTTGAATCTAAAATATATGCTCCCAAGTATTCGGCTTTGTTTGAAAGCCGAGGTATTAAATTTTTTCCAAATCATCCTTATGAGCACCTACCTCACCTTATGCGCCATGGGGATATATTTATTATGACTTCAAGATATGAGGGATTTTCTCTAGCTCTAGTAGAGGCCATGGCCTCCGGCTTAGCACCAATATCCTACCAAATCGGAGTAGCACCGGAAGCAATTATAAACGGCACAAACGGTTATTTAATAAATAACCTAAAAGAAATGATAGACAAAATTTATTTACTTAGCAATAATTCCAAGCTTTTGAAAGAGATCTCAAATAGGGCGGCTAAAACCGCGGCAGCCAGATTTAAAATTGACGATATGATCACCAAATACAAAGAATATTTTTTAAATATTCTCGGTAATTGATCTATAATAACTAGGCTAAGTTAGCAACTAAGCTATTCTAAAAAAACAAGCGTTTTAAAACTGAACCGTTATTTTAGTATTTTTCGATGTTGATACTTGTGGCTCCGGAAGAAAATGTCATCTCGATTTTTTTCAAAGCGGAATCATAGCTTTGAGATTTCCATTCCTCTCCATTTCTTTCTAAATCCAAAGAGCTAAAATTATGGCTGCTGAAACCGGATTTATTGACAATCTTCAAAGCCGAATCCTTCGGTACTTTGATATTAAAACTTGAGGCTCCGGCTGATATTACGACTTCTGTATTGTCTAGCTTTGAGCCAAGCCTGATATCGCCACTCGACGCTCCCGCATCGATTGTTAACTTCGATAAAGAAACATCGGTTAAATCCAAGTCGTATTTTGAAGCTCCGGTATCAAGATTTAACTCTATCGGTAAACCTGTGGCCAATTTAAGGATGATATCATTTCTTTGATTGCCCACTCTCCATAAGCCAAAATTCAGGTTTTTTTGCGATATCGTAACAGTTTCCTTTTTACCGAATATGCTTGTCTCGGCACTGATATCCGAATAAGACTCGGCATCCCCCTCAACCAATTTGTCCGAACCGGAATCCAGCTCTAGACTTCCAGCACCGAAATTTAGATTAATTTGTGCCTCCTCAATGGAGCTGTCTTTATCAACAGAAATTGTTGACTTGGAGAGTTCAATATTTCTCCCGCTGTTATAAATCCAACCAAATAAAACAACACAACCAATCACAATAACCGACATAATAACCGAAAATATTACGCCCGCTCTACCTTCTTTTCCGATCAAAAGCGACAAACCCCACAACACTAAAAGCAACGGCCATAGTCTCCAAATTTCAAACCAAAAATTTCCCGGCAAGAGCCCAAAATTAGAAAGGAGCCATAAAGCCCCAATTAAAACAATCATCAAGCCCCAAAAAAATCTGCTTGAGTTCATATTATTCCTTTCTCTTGCTTGATAATAAAATTACCACGCCGGCGATTACCAAAAGTAGCGGCCATGACTTATTAAAACTCAAATAAGCCGGTAACAAATTTTGGGCCAAAAATACGAGCCCCAGAACAATCAAGATAGACGCGAACATCGCCCTCCTTGAAGGACTTTTACCGGCTACATTTTTAATTTCGTCCCCGGCCTTTTTTATGGTTTGGTTAATTTTATCTTTATCTTTGTCTTTGATATTTTTGCCGATATCTTCGGCATAAGATCTACCGTCTTTCTCTGGAATAATAATAGCTAAAATGATGTAAATAAGCACACCGCTCCCGTGCGCCAAGGCAAGCAACACGAAAATTAACCTGATTATCACCACATCGATTTTTAAATATTCTGATAACCCCGCACAAACCCCGGCGATAATACGATCATTTTTGAGCCGATAAAGTTTAGATTCCATAGGCACTCCTTTAATTGTTATATAAGTCCCTAAACATTATTCCCAAACCTAAGACAATTATTAAGAGCGGCCACAACACGCTTAATTTAAATATGGTTACAAAATTGGCAAGATAAATTAACAGCCCTAAAGAAATCAAAATCACTGCGAATAAGCTTCTTTTTTCCATTTTATCTCGCTCCATGTCCTGTTACAAAAATAAAGACTCCAGACATCACGCTTGCCGCTACCATGGCGATGCCGCACACTAAAACCACGGTCATCCAAGTCGAAGTATGGGTAGAAGTACTGACGCTGTCTGCCCCAACCTTAAAAACTTCGTTAGCTGAAACATAGATCATACCACCACCAATAGCCAGCACGATGTAGCTAGTAAAAACATGCAACTTTTTACTCTCAATTTTCATTTTGCCCCATTTTATTTAATCGATTTTAGACAAACACATCCGTTTTCAATTAGATTGTATTATAAATTAATACAAATGGCAATCAATATATAAAAGGTATCATATAACAAAGATAAATAAAAAAGAGCTTTTTAAACTCTCTGTGTTGGCGACTTCCTACTCTCCCGCCCCGTTGCCGGGGAAGTACCATCGGCGCTGAATAGAAAAAAGGTTTTACGTTGGCGACTTCCTACTCTCCCGCCCCGTTGCCGGGGAAGTACCATCGGCCTTGACGGGCTTAACTTCTCTGTTCGGAATGGGAAGAGGTGTACCCCCGTCAGCATAATCACCAACGTAAAACCTTTTTAGGGATGCGCTACGCGCTATACTCGCTAAATTACAAATATCTTCACAGAATTACTAAAGTACAAATTCGTAATTTTGTATTTTCGGTATTATTTGTACTTTCGTGAGTAAAATGCAAAGCATTATGGTAATTAAATATGTAATTTCATTGAGTTTTATCCAGATTATCACCTGATTGGGCAAGAGACGTAAGTTCTCCCTCGCCCGTATCAAGTGATACAGTTTAAGCAAGATCTCGAGCGTCAGCGAAGATTCCGAGCTTGTCGAGGAACGACAAACTAAAAAATCTTTTGCCACCGTCGAGTATCTTATCGCTTAAGATTTGCTGGAATTACCCAGTAATTGCTAGTCAAACGAACCGATATTTTAATTGATCAATTAGTACTTCTTGGCTCAACCCCTCGCGGGGCTTATACCTAAAGCCTATCAACCTCATGTTCTTTGAGGGATCTAAGAAACCTAATCTTGTGGCCGGCTTCACGCTTATATGCTTTCAGCATTTATCCGCTAGGATGTAGCTACCCTGCAGTGCCCGTGATTCGGACAGCAGGTACACCAGAGATCCACGCCTCCCGGTCCTCTCGTACTAGGGAGACACCCACTCAAGTTTCCGCGCCTACAGCAGATTAAGACCGACAATCTATTACTTGATGACCACATCAGATTCTATCATTATGTCTGTGGCGGGCCGATGCGAATCGGCCTCTGCATGTCGCCATGCAGTTTAGACTATATCTTTCCCGAAGAATCGGGATTTCTCATATAGTCGTTGAGGATTTCAAAATTTGTATCAATTCATCTTTACTGCGCTGTCTTCTTTTTCCACCCCTATTCATTGAATAGGCCAAGTGAATTATTTGCGTCAATCCGGAAATGCTACGATGTTTACCATTGTGCATCAGATTGACAATCTTTGCAAAGATGAGAAAATCATATTTCTTGTTGGTACAAAGTGGATTATAGTTAAAAAAAGGAATCAATTTTGTCAAAAGACTGTGCTTATCTTTTACTACAAAAACCATTGTTTCATCATTGGAATGATTATGGTTTTTTTTGATATATCCGCAACCAAAGAACTTTTGCGCTAAACTAAGCACATAAACACTGTCTTTGTGTTGCGATAAGTGAAATTCAGGAATAGGCAAAATCTTTATTGGCAAATCTTTCCTTATCGCAAATGCGATATGGAAGCATCCTTCACCGTCTATTAATCCGGCTAAATAACCTCTTTGATACGTCTTTGATCTTTCCTGCTGATTGTCCGCACTGGTCGGATTTTCACTTGTTTTCATGTGTTGATGATAACAAGTACCGCCAGATACTACAAGTCTTATTAAGACTACGGAGTTTCCAGCATATAGAGAAATTTATAGACAGCTTGTATATTTTACTGTCTCACGACGTTCTGAACCCAGCTCGCGTACCCTTTTAACTGGCGAACAGCCAGACCCTTGGGACCTCTATCTGTAATCTCCGATTGCTCGGAGTGCCAGACTATACCTTCACCATACTATAGATTGTCACCAATCAAAGCTTTAGGTGCAAGCCGTCTGATACGTCAAGAAGTTGACTATATCTCACGCTATTTGCCAAAACATATAGCGATCAGTCGTTACGGGAGAAAATATCTTGGACCATTGCCGTATTATTGATTCTTCGATTTTTGGATCGAACATTCAAAAGTGACAATGAATCCGCTAATCTTGAAACATGCAAAAAATCATCCTTGGAATTTATATCTAAATTAAGTTCCAAGATATCGCATGCAATTTTTGCCTGAGAATATTTCGTTTTAAGATAAGGTAACATCAACTTTAGCAGATACTTCGCATCTTTTTGATTTTTTATAATCCAATCAAAAGAGCGATTATTGGAAACTATTCTGCCAACTTTGAAAGTTTTGCTAAACCAGGCTAAAGATTTAGAATCTTTTTGCGAGATTTTAACAATTATTCTTACACGAAAACCATATTTTTTTCCGGGATGTCTTTCTAATACGGCCATTATCGAACCGTCGCCATCCAAGAAACCAGACAAATATGCCCGATCAGCTTCAGATATTTCCTTTCCCACGGTATTAACCATAATTTAAATATACTTGGGACCTGCAAATTACGCAATTGCATTTCCCCATAAATTATGGCCTTCACCGTTTTGGGCTTGTTTAATTACTCTAGTGTTTCCAATAGAGAAAGCAGTTTATCCGTCAATACGGATGGTTTGCTTCAGCCCCAGGATAGGATGAGCCGACATCGAGGTGCCAAACCGCGCCGTCTATATGGGCTATTGGGCGCGATCAGCCTGTTATCCCCGGGGTAACTTTTATTCGTTGAGCGATATCTCTATCATACGATGATATCGGATCATTAAATCCCACTTTCGTGTCTGCTCGACTTGTAGGTCTCACAGTTAAGCGCGCATCTGCTTTTATGCTTTGAGGCCCGATTTCCATCCGGGCTAAGCGCACCTTTGAACGCCTCCGTTACAATTTGGGCAATTTTGTTAATCCAATTGGATCAAGTTTATATTTCATCGAATTAATGATATTTGGCTCGATGAGCCGGGCAAATTTCTCGGCATCTTGACCTCTAAATTCTATTTGTATCCCTTCTTTCTGCTTTCGCATATTAGAGTGAATGCCAAATTTCTTCTCAATGGAATTTTGTAATTCTATAATATCTTTCATTGAGAATGATTGAGTATTCAAAAGAAGCGTTTTATGAAATTTTGATTTTATACTCCCATCATCCATAAACCACACCGCCAAAGAGACGGGGGTTAATAGCTTGGAAATATTTCTAGGGACAACCTTTTTGCCATCCTTATAGAAAATCTTGCCATAAAAACGTAGCTTGGCATCAGAAATCGTATTAAACCAAATATGGTGAAATTTCTTGCCAAAAACACATTTTTCTTTAATACTAGGCTCTTTTAATACCCTATTTTTGAAACATTGGTAAAGCCATAAAGCATATGCTTCTTGCTTTATCGAATGCTCAATTTTTAATCTATATGATACGCCATTTCTAGTTTCCAGGTGTCCATCTCCAAGCAATAAACCAGAGATGACATCTCTTTGAAATTTTGAAAGCTTGAGAGATTTTTTAAACTCCCGCAACTCTTTAGTATTCATATGATCCTTTCATGTGGATTCCCGTAAATTCGGGATCTCTATGTCGCCATAGAGTTCAGACTATATCTTCAATAAATTTATGCTTTGATTATGAATATCGGGCAGATATTCAGCACAAATAATTGTTCGACGTGTAGTCGTTGAGGATGAATATAATAATATATCCTTTCCTGCTGATTGGCCCCACCGGAAGAATTTTCACTGCCCACATTAAAAATGGACGAGTATCTCCGGATACACGGGCTATTCCAGCATTTTAGTCGAAACGCCCCACGAGATGTCGCCCGAAATAAATCGGGTTGTAACGGAAAATACATCTCCTTAAGGCAACCGCCCCAGTTAAACTACCTGCCAAACACTGTCCCGCGCTCGTATCACAGAGCGCAGTTAGACTTGAAAAAGTACAAGAGTGGTATTGCACTGTTGACTCCACCCGGGCTAGCGCCGGGGCTTCTCCGTCTCCCACCTATGCTACACATGTAAATTTTCAAGACAATGTTAAGCTGTAGTAAAGCTCCACGGGGTCTTCTCGTCTTGCTGTAGGTAATCGGCATCTTTACCGACTATGTAATTTCACCGGATCCCTCGTTGAGACAGTATCCAGATCGTTATGCCATTCGTGCGGGTCGGAACTTACCCGACAAGGAATTTCGCTACCATAG
>CAYNIX010000039.1:0-7414 GCA_964397535.1 uncultured Candidatus Saccharibacteria bacterium
GAGTTTGTAGAGACTAGACCCATATCTAAAGAAAAAAAACATAAATTATATAAGATTGTAAAATAATTAGATTGTTAAATAGATTGAAATTATGATTCAACAGGGAACAAAATTAGTTGTAGCAGACAATACCGGTGCTAAGATTATCGAATGCATTACGGTTTTGGGACACAAAAAACAAGCCACAGCCGGAATTGGTGACATAATTACAGCAAGCGTAAAAGTGGCAATTCCACGGGGAACTTGCAAAAAGAAAGAAGTTGTCAGGGCGGTTATTGTAAGAACACGCAAAGAACATGCACGCGAAGACGGTTCATATATTAGATTTGATGAAAATGCCGCGGTAATTATTGATAAAGACAATAACCCACGCGGTACAAGAATTTTTGGGCCCGTTGCCAGAGAAATAAGATCGGGATTTATGAAAATAATTTCGCTAGCTTCCGATGTATTATAAGGACAAAATGACAAGTAAAATTAGAAAAAACGACAATGTAAAAGTATTATTAGGCAAAGACAGCGGAAAAACTGCCACAGTCTTAAGTGTGGAATCAGAAAAAGGAAAGATTTTACTTAAAGGCATCAACATGTATAAAAAACATGTTAAACCCAATAAAAAATACCCGAGCGGCGGGATTATAGATATTAACAAACCAATTGATATTTCTAATGTAATCTTGGTCTGTCCCGCTTGCGGCAAAACCACAAGAGTAAGCTATGAAATTTCAAATGGTAATAAGTTTAGAATTTGTAAAAAATGCAAAAAGAGCGTTGAGTCCGGAGAAAACTAATGAACAAACTTAGAGAAAAATTTATAAACCAATACATGACCGAGCTTAAAGATCAGCTGAATCTTGAAAATATAAATCAAGTGCCTCGATTAGCTAAAATAGTGGTAAGTGCCAAAACCGGCGACATTAAAGAGGATCGAGACGCGATACAAAAAACCGTTTTAGAGATTTCTGAATTTTGTGGACAAAAACCGCAGATTAATAACTCAAGAAAAGCCGTATCTTCTTTTAAGCTAAGAATCGGACAGCCGGTGGGTATTTCAGTCACTTTAAGGTCGGACAAAATGTATGATTTTGTCACAAGGTTGGTAAATATAGCCTTGCCCAGAGTTAGGGATTTTAAGGGCCTGAAAAAATCATCATTTGATGGCAGAGGAAATTATAGTATCGGCATATCCGAGCATATTATTATGCCCGAGATTAAATATGAAGGCAATTCAAGCGTATTTGGTTTTCAGGTAAATATACACACTACTGCTAAAAATAACCAGCAAAGCCTTGCATTGCTCGAGAAATTGGGCTTTCCGTTCGAAAAAAATAATTAACCAAGAATTTAACATGGCCAAAAAAGCATTAATAGAAAAAGCAAATAGAAAACCAAAATATTCATCACGAACTATTCGCAGGTGCAAGCTTTGCGGTAGATCGAGAGCTTATTATCGTAAATTCAATATGTGCAGAATTTGTTTGCGTGAAGCTGCAGGTCGAAACGAAATTCCAGGCTTGACTAAATCAAGTTGGTAGATATTACTTCATAACATTTATATCGTTATCCCAAATAAAAAGGAATAATTATGTCTGACCCAATATCAGATTTAATAACAAGAATTAAAAACGCTAGCGCTTTGCGCAAAGAAAGAGTAGTGGTTCCTTTTTCGCGTTTTAAAGAAGCAGTTGTGAATGTAATTAAAGACAACGGTTTTATCGTTGATTATAAAATTACCACACTTTCCGGACACAAGTATCTGGAGATAATTTTAGACAAAAACCCCATTATGCACATCAAAAGATTATCAAAACCAGGACAGAAACTGTATGTTTCTAAGAAAAATATTCCAAGACCGCTTAGAGGCATGGGATTGGTTATTATTTCCACTCCTATGGGTGTAATTTCTGGTAGGGAAGCGATGAAAAATAATACCGGCGGTGAATTAATTTGTGAGGTATGGTAATATGTCGAGAGTTGGAAACAGGCCAATAAAAATTAGTCCGGATATAACCGTTGATATTCTTGTCGACAGAGTAAATCTTGCATCGGGCGGAAAAATGATAAGCATACCATACCCAAATGTATTGAGTATTACTTTTGAAAATCAACAAATTACAATTAGTCGAAAAAATGATTCAAAATATGCCAAATCTCAGCATGGACTTATTGCCCGGTTAATTGCGAATGCCAACAGTGGCTTATCGTCCGGTATAGAGAAAACTCTTGATTTTAAAGGCACGGGATATCGAGCCAAAGTTGAAAATGGAAAATTAGAGATGAATATGGGTTATTCGCATGCTAATGTTTTGTCCATACCAGAAAACTTACAAGTATCGGTAATAAAGAATTCAATAAAAGTTTCCGGATATGATAAATATGTTGTTGGAAACTTTGCAGCAAAAATCAGGGATGTAAGAAAACCTGAAGTTTATAAAGGCAAGGGCATTAAGTATAAACATGAAACAATTAAATTAAAAGCAGGAAAAGTTGCATCGGGCGGAAAAGGATAACAGATGAAAAGCTATAATCGAATAAAAATTAAAAAAATTAACAGTCAAAATAAGCAATTAACACGCTTAACTGTGTATCGATCGAACACTGCTATGTATGCAATGTTAATTGACGACAAAAATGGCAAAGTATTGAAATCAATCAGTTCTAAAAGTACTAAACAGGCTAGCATAATGATTGGTGCCGAAAAAGTCGGATTAGAAATCGCAAAATATGCCCTAGAAAATAAAATTAGGGAAGTTATATTTGATCGAAATGGCTATAAATATCACGGCCAAGTCAAGGCAGTGGCTCTTGGTGCTAGAGCCGGTGGATTAAAATTCTAGAAATAATAGAGGAACTATGACAGCTTTAGAAAAAAATATTATGAAACCAAGAAGAAAGCCTCAAGAGAGGCAGAGAGATGACGCTTTTGAAGAGCGCGTGATTGAAGTTAGCCGAGTTTCAAGAACCGTTAAAGGCGGACGAAGGATACGATTCAGAGCCTTAGTGGTGGTTGGCGATCATCAGGGCAGTGTTGGTATGGGCATTGGTAAATCGAACGAAGTAACAGGTGCGGTTTCAAAAGCAAGCACTAAAGCTAGAAAATCACTGGTGAGAGTGCCCATTATTAACGGTACTATTCCTCATGAAAATATAGGTAATTTTGGCTCAGCAAAAGTATTGATAAAGCCTGCTTCAAGCGGTACTTCAATTGTAGCCGGCGGGTCGGTAAGAGTGGTGGCCGAGCTTGCTGGTATAAGCGACCTTTTGGCTAAATCACTTGGCAGCCGAAACAAGGTTAACAATGTAGCCGCAACTCTGAAAGCCTTGAGTGGCTTTTCAGAAAAAGTTGTAGCACGGGTAAAAAAATTTGAAGAAAAGAAAAGCGTTGAGAAAAATATGAGTCTCGACTCGCCACAAAATGATAGCGATAATTCGCCTGATGCCAAAGACAAAGCTGACAATGAGGCCGTAAAAAACTTAAAAAAGCCAAAAAAGACTTAATATAAAATAAATAATAGAAAATTAATATTATGATAAACATATCCAAAAATTACAAAACTAAAACGGCAAAGCGTCTAGGCAGAGGTATTTCTGCCGGTGGAGGCAAGACTGCAGGCAGGGGCACAAAAGGTCAAAAATCACGAGCAGGACATAATATTCCGCGTCAGTTTGAGGGTGGTCAAACAAATCTTTCGTTAAGATTACCAAAAATTCGCGGTTTTAGAAAGTTTAACGACAAAACTGCCGAGATTTCACTTGACGTCCTATCTAAAAATTATAAAGAGGGTGATACAGTAACCATCGAAAATCTTCTCAAAAAAAATCTTGTTAAAATCCACGAAAAAGTAAAAATTCTTGCGAATGGAAACATAGATTTTTATTTAGACTTCGACAAGTCTGTAAAAGTTTCTAAAAAGGCTCTTGAAATTGTTTCATCTAATAAATCGAGTTCTAAATCTGTAACGAGCGAATTGAAATCCAATAAAACAGCTATCAAAGCACCAAAGAGCTCACAATCAAAAAAGAAATAACGGTTAGTCTTTGGTTATAATTTAATTGCAGTCAGTTATTTGGAATTATAATATATGTCTACTCTGTCAAAAATTTGGCGTTATAAGGATATGCGCAACAAAGTAATTGTAGCCGTTTCGTTACTGGCGCTTACCAGAATTCTTGCACATATACCCCTACCAGGAGTAGACTTACCAAGACTTCAAAGCTTTTTTAATCAAAATCAGGTTTTTGGTTTACTCAACATGTTTTCTGGCGGTACTATGAGCCAGTTTTCTATAATTTTGATGGGAGTCGGACCGTACATCACCTCTTCAATTATTTTTCAATTGTTAGGTATGGTAGTGCCGTATTTTGAGCAATTACAGAAAGAAGGAGAGAGCGGCCAAAAGAAAATATCACAATACACCAGAATCGCTACGGTCCCGCTCGCTATGATTCAAGCATATGCTATGTTTTCGTTACTTCAAAGCCAGGGCATTTTGCCTTCATGGGATTTATTTACATTATTTATGATGCTAATCTCCGCTGCGGCAGGCACCGTACTTTTAATGTGGATAGGAGAAATTATTACGGAAAAGGGTATTGGCAATGGTGTGTCACTTATCATTACTCTCGGAATATTGTCCGGCATACCCCAACAAGTTAGAAATACTGCCGTGTTAATAGGCAGTGGAGATACTTCAAAAATTATCGGAGTGATATTTTTTGCAATAATATTTTTACTAGCAATTGCCGAGATAGTATATATCACCGAAGGACAGCGAAATATTCCTGTGTCATATGCAAGAAAGGTTTCCGGAAATAAAACATATGGCATGGTTGATTCTCATTTGCCAATCAGAGTTAATATGGCTGGAGTAATCCCAATAATTTTTGCAATGTCAATAATGATCGTTCCGGGGGTGGTGGCCAGATATTTATCAAATGCAAGAACGGACTGGATTAGAAATGCAGCATCCTTCACGGAAAATTTATTTCAAAACAATGTTTTTTACGCAATAGCATATTTTATTTTAGTATTTGCTTTTACATTTTTTTATACTTTTATCGTATTTAAACCGGATCAGGTTTCCGAGAATTTACAAAAGCAAGGTGGATTTGTGCCCGGGATTCGTCCCGGATTCGAGACGAAGGAGTTTATCTCAAATGTTGTCTCGAGGGTAACATTTTTAGGGGCAATATTTTTAAGCTTGGTTGCTGTTCTCCCATACATAGTACAAGCCGCCACAAATATTAATACATTAGTATTGGGCGGTACCGGCATATTGATTATGGTATCTGTTGTTATAGAAACTATGAGGCAGATAAACGCTCAACTGGTTATGCATACCTATGATAGATACTAATTTGCACTCACTTTATTTATTACTTAAAACGGATTATAATTAACTTGCTTGCAATAAATATTTCACCCAAGGACTAGTTATGTCGGAAATCAAGAATAGAAAAATATATTGCTTTTTGGGCTTGCCAGGATCAGGCAAGGGGACTCAAATAGAAATACTTGCAAAGAGAATCAATGCTCAAGTTATATCTATTGGCGACGAAATTCGCGAAGAGATTAAAGAAGCTGACATGAAAGATGCATTTTATCGCGAGATGAAAGAAAGATATGACAACGGTACTCCTCAACCCGATGAGATAATAATAGATATTATTAAAAAAAGACTTCTATCCATACAGGATAATATTATATTCGATAATTTTCCGTTTTCTAAACGTCAATGCCAACTTTTTTTTCAAATTTGCCGCGAAAACAACGTCTCAATTCCCGATCTGATAATCATAAATATTACTTCCGAAGAATCTATAAAACGAATAGTATATCGCAAGGTTTGCTCTGATTGTGGTCACGTAAGCCTCAATCACAATGACACATTATGCGAAAAATGTGGTGGACCAATGATCACGCGTGCCGATGACAATCTTGAAACCGTGGAAGAAAGAATTAAGAATTATTTACCTCGAATTTCAGAAGTCAGAGAAGCTTTCATGGGCCATGGAATCGTTTTTGACATAGATGGAAGCGGAACAGTCGAAGAAGTCTCCGAATTAATAAAAAATGCATTAAAATGAGATTAGTATTAAATCACGATGAAATTAAGAATTTAATCATTTGCGGTAAAATACTATCCTTGGCCATAGCTGAAGTCATAAAAAATATTAAACCGGGGATTAACGCCGCAACGCTTGATAAAATTGCTGAAACATACCTAAGAAAAAATGGTGCCAGACCATCTTTTTTAAATTATGGCTCAAGCGATAATTCATTTCCCGCCTCAATTTGTCTCTCAATAAATAATGAAGTGGTTCACGGTATTCCTTCAAAAAATAAAATTATTAAGCATGGTGATATCGTATCGGTTGATATCGGAGCCGAATACATGGGAGTATATACCGATATGGCAAAAACAATTTTAGTTGATGAACCGAAAAACGCACTTTTAAATAAAGAGAAAATAAAATTAATTCAAGTAACATACAGATCACTTGAAATTGGAATTCAGTCTGTCAAAGCGGGAGTTGCTACCGGCGATATCGGCTACACAATACAAAACTATGTAGAGGAAAACGGTTTTAGTGTGGTAAAAGCGTTGGTTGGTCATGGAATAGGATTATCTGCTCATCAAGATCCACAAATTCCAAATTTCGGGACGATGGGAACCGGCTTTAAGCTGAAAGAAAATATGGCAATAGCCATAGAACCAATGGTAAATGCCGGTACGAGTGATGTGATAACCTCTGATGATGGGTGGACTGTAAAAACTCATGATGGCTCGCTTTCTGCCCACTTTGAACATACAATACTGGTTAAAAATAAAAAAAGTATTATAATTACAGCTTAAAAAGGTTGACTCTTATCAAAAAGTATGCTATCTTAGGTATGTAATATGACAGAAAAAGATACCATAGATGTGGAAGGAGTGGTATTGGAGTCGCTCCCGAATGCACTTTTTAGTGTTAAGCTTGATAATGGTCACCAAATTAAGGCCACTTTAGGCGGACGCATGAGAATGCATCGGATCTCCATCGTGCCTGGTGATAGGGTAGTCATCAAGCTTTCAGTCTATGACTTAACTAAAGGCCGAATAATATACCGCAAATAAACATGAAAGTGTCTGCATCAGTAAAAACAATCTGCGACAAATGCAAAATCGTTTCTAGGAGTAAAAAAGGCAAGTCGTCTAGATCAAGCTCCAAGAAGCGAATTTTTGTGATTTGTGCAAATCCACGCCACAAACAAAGGCAGGGATAAGGTCAATAATCTGAATTATTGATAAATTTTAGTTATAATTTTTGAGAGAAAAAATGGCACGTATTTCAGGCATAAATATACCAAACGAAAAGAAGATTTTATACGCTTTAACTTATATTTATGGAATTGGAGTAAATACCAGTCTAG
>CAYNIX010000040.1:0-7277 GCA_964397535.1 uncultured Candidatus Saccharibacteria bacterium
CTTTCATAGATTTTTTTTGCATAACATAAAGTCTTTTGACTATAAATTCATCCATAATATCAATATATATCAATTATAACTTTAAGTAAAGCGACCCCATATTGTTAAAGTACTGTTTCACAATTATTTTTATAAATATAACAAATGATTCTGAAATTTAAGAAAATTCAAACAATTTTATGCCCCCTGTTCTATGCAATTCCTTAAATTTGTCAGTCTAATTTAAACCATTGGCCATAATATTACACAAATTAGATGGAGCCGAAGGAGGGACTCGAACCCACAACCTACTGTTTACAAAACAGTTGCTCTACCATTGAGCCACTTCGGCCTGATAAGAAACCTTGATAAAATACCATCATTAAGTCAAATCTAATTGTCTAACCAAAAAAGACCCCTGTATAAATATTATATACGATAATCTACTATTTTTCAATCAGCGCGATCTAAAAACTCTAGAATGTGTCTGTTGTTTTTCCTCTGCTATCGAAGCCAAGCGTCTAAACTCTCTATTATCCAAATCGAGGCTCGCCGCTCGCTTAAAGGCTTTAGCCGATTTGGCAAATTGCCGCACCTCCATGTAGGCCTGGCCCAGCGAGCCGTACCACTCTGCATTATTTCGATTCAGCATGACCGCTTTTAATAAATTGTCTATGGCTTCAGTATATTTTTCTTTCTGCAAAAATACTTCTCCGATCACGGCAAAAGCTTGGGCATTTTCGGCATTGCATTTTAAAGCGGTTTGAGCGGCAATCTCCGCATTTTCCAGCTCCCCGCGCTTCAGTGCTATATAGGCTATAAATGAGTAAGCTTGGTCGCATTTTTTATCTATACTCAAAGCTTCTATAGCTTTATCCTCGGCAAGCGGTAAATCCTGATTTGACAAAGCATCATTGACTTCCCGCAAAAGTTTGGCAATCTTTGGATCCTCGGTTGAAAACTCGTCTTGGGCAGTCTCAATTTCTTTTGGTGATATTATTTCCTCTTGATCCGATTCAATGGCTTCGCGAATTTCCTCTTCTTCGACATGTCTTTTTCTGGCAAAAATCCTATTGGTCGGTAATTTTGGAAAATTGATACGCGGAACATTTAAACCTTTGTTGGTGCGCGAAGCACCGCTTTTGGGATATTTCCTAAGCAGTAATAGCAATATTGCCGCCACGCAAATTATAATTCCAATCTCTAACAATTTATCTCCACAAAATTATGCGAATCATCTATTTTTATAGTATAACTTTTTTTCAAAACGTTATGGGACACAACCACGCCCTCGCCTTCTTTGGTTTTAATTTTTTCTCCCAATTTGGGCATTAATTTTTTTATCTCTCGATATTCGTCAAGCTCGTATTTTAGACAACAAATAAGTTTGCCACAAACTCCGGTTACCCGGTTTGATCCCATTTGTGCCAAGCTTTGATCCGCTGCCATATCTAGTGTAACACTCTCCAGGTTTCCTTTCAAAAATCTCCTGCAACACAATGTTTGGCCGCAACGCCCGATACCCCCCAAATATCTTGCCTCATCCCTGGCCCCAACTTGCTGCAGGCGAATAATTTTCTTAAATGTATGAGCCAGGTCGGATACCAGCATACGAAAATCAACTCTGGAAGGCGCTGTAAAAAAGAAAGTTAGTTTCTTTTCGTCAAAAGAGAGTTCCGCATCTAAGAGCTGCATCGGTAAATTGTATTTGTTTATCTTATTTTGGCACTCCGCCAAATAGCTTTTTGCTTCAAGGGCCAGTTTGTCAGCCGCCTCCCTGTCTTTTTCGGAAAGTTTACGGATGAATACATACTCGGCTTCATCACTTTTGGTCTCCGTGCCGTCGATCTTATCACTCTCTTCTCTTAGCATTTGTTCCAAAACCACATAAGCAATTTCACCGCCACCGCTTTTTGATTCAACCAAAATTTCCTCGCCGATTTTTAACTCGCCTTTATCACACTCAATCTCCAGATAACGATTATCTGATTTTAATTTTACGTATATTTTAGACATTTTGACCTAATTTTAATAACAAGGTTTCAAGCACCAGCCTGGCATTTACATTTCTTTCAATGTCGATTTTCGCTGAAACAATCTGCTTTATATCCTCCGCCGATTTTTTGGTTTTATCCTCGAGTAATTTCTGGCGCAACTGATATTCCAATTCATATAGCAATAATTTTGTGTTTCCCGCTTTTACAGCCTCTTCGATAATTGCGCTTTTGATATAAAACGGCTCACCTAAAAGCTGCTCGATATTATATATTTTATCAATTTCGACTCTTTCTTGCCAAAAATTAAATTGTTGGCAGCGGGATTTTATCGTATCCAGCAACTTGCCGTTTAAAGATGTCAAGATAATCAAACCGTATTTGGGAGGCTCTTCAAGTAATTTAAGAAGTGCGTTCGCTGACACTTCCGGCATTAATTCCGCTTGTTTGAATATCACAGCCTTAATACTCCCCATGGGAGTTATGCTCAAAAAATGCCTGGCTTCCCTTATCTGCGCAACACTGATAATGTTGCTTTTGCCGCTTGAATCCTCTGCTCTGATAATTTTAACATCTTCATTCAATATTTTTTTGTCTTGTATCAATTTATCCGCGTTGGCATCGCTCACTTTTTCCGGTCCCACAAAAAGCAGTGAAGCCGGAGTCGTAATTTTATATATTTTTTCATAATTTTTACTTTTCATGGTAAAACCAATTTATCAAATTAGCTTCAAATTGACAATGTTTATAATATGATGAATAATTGGTAGAGGAAGCGCAAGTATGTAACGACAGAGACCACGGTTTTGGCTCATGAAAAAATTTTTTTGCCTGCTCTATTTAAGGCAGCTTTGCTCGGTCTCCATTTCAGAACCTTCGCAATCTTAGCTGTATTTATGTATTCAATATTTATAATTCATATTTATTATGGGCAAATCAAAAGTAAAAGAATCGGATCTTGAAGATAAAACTTTAATGTGCAAGGATTGCGGCAATAAATTTGTCTGGACTGCTGGTGAGCAAAAGTTTTTTCTCGACAAGGGTCTGCAAAACATTCCCAAGCGCTGTAAAGTTTGCACCGATTTATACAAACAAAAATTGCGGGAGAAACACCCTGTTTTTTGGGTTAAATGCCAAAAATGCAAGAAAAAAGCCGAGGTGCCCTTTGAGCCCAAAAGTGAAGATGTTCTCTGTGAGGAGTGTTTTAATAAAGAGATTGAAAAGCGCAATCTGGCAATTTTAGCTCTGGGGGAAAAAATCCCGGAGTGATACCCCCAGTTCGGAATATGGGCGCTTTGTCAAAACCGCATCTACAATACAAGTAAATTTAAAAATCCCGCCGTTTTAAGGGGGATTTTTTTATCCAAATCCGAAACTTTATTATTTTCAATCATTGATTATTCGTTATTGATCATTGATAATTGGTTATTGATCATCGATTATTGGTTATTGATATTTATCACTGCTATTTTGCCGAATCGTCCGCTTCTTGTGTATCCTGGGCCTTCTGTTTGGCAATTTTTTGCTCGTCTTCCTTTATTATTTTTTTAGCGGTTCTCAAGCATTGGGTACACAAAACCATACCGTTAACTTTTTGCAAGTTCGGCTTAAATTTTCTTTTGGTGTGTACTTGCGAATGCGATACGTTGCTGCCGGTAACCGCTTTTTTATCACAAATGGAACATCTGGCCATTTCATTCCTCACTAAAACTCTGCTATAATTAAACAACATAAGATAATATATCAAATTTAATCGTTTTTTTCAAGAGTTTTAAAAGATAAAATAAATTTGTTAGATATATATGTTAATACTTCAACTTTTTAACAATCCTCTGCTTGTCGCAGCCTTTTTAATTGGTTTGATTATTGCCATTACGGTACATGAATACGCACATGCGCTCGTGGCATACCGCTCGGGTGACGATACGGCAAAAATCATGGGTAGATTAACCCTAAACCCCCTTTCCCACCTTGATCCGTTGGGCACAATTTTTCTTTTGCTTGTCGGTTTTGGTTGGGGAAGGCCGGTGCCCACCAATCCGCGAAAATTCAGTACCCGTTCGGACGGCATAAAAGTCGCCTTGTCCGGTATTTTTGCCAATCTCCTGCTGGCAACAATCTTGGCCTTTCCTCTGCGAATTGCCAATATTCAGGGTATTAATCTCGAATCTAATATTTATCTATCCTTGCTTAGCATTATCGTTGATTTAAATATTATCCTTGCCGCCTTCAATATTTTACCCATACCGCCGCTTGACGGATCTCATGTGGTTGAATATTTTTTAAGCTACGAAGCCGCCTTTCAATATCAGAGAATGGGACCTTTTTTACTTTTCGGCCTGCTGATTTTAGACAGGGTCGGCAATGTTTCAATAATATATACCATAATGGAACCGATTATTAGAATATTTTCCCTCATTGCTAAAGGTACTTTTTCGTTCTTTTTATAGTTTTATTCAATTTTAATAAACGCCCCACCCTGTGGGCTGTTATGTATTTTTTGTAAAAAGCTCTAAGCATTAGCCAAAAGCATTCCAACCTACTCTCCACTTTCCAATCTATCTTTTTCCAGCCAAAGAAAAAAGCTCTCGTGTCAGCGTCGACGCAAGAGCTTCGGACTTGAGGAACCAGTTTCCAAGGGTCCCAAAGTGTCAGGGCCAAGGAGCCAAACTCCTATTGCGATACTTGCGGGGCACCGGCCAAGGCGTCGCAGTCACCCCAGCCGACGACAGCGGAGTAGAGGTCGAACTTGAAGTAGCTCGGGTCCAGGCTGAGGAAGAACGGGCGGAAGTCGCCGTCGTGCTGCCAGAGTTCTTCGTTACTCTGGCGCAGGGCAACCAACCACCACATGCCCAAATCGTACAGCGCCTTCCGGATCTGCTCCGGCTCGTTCTCCGGCAGAGCCAGTGAGGCAATCTCGACCGGCCAGCCGAACCCGATACCCGAAGCCTCCTGCTTCTGCCGGCCTTGCGCCGTGTTGAACGACTGGCGATCCCAGAGGATCGGGAGGGTCGCCTCCACAATTCCGGTCTTCCCGCCGTGCCACAGCTCCATCTTGTCTTCCGGCCACAGACCGATGTCGGGATTGCTGCCGGACAGCAACTCGACCGCCTGCTTGGGCGTAAGACCATAGTCGATCTTGACACCCTCCAGCCGGTAAGCTGGCTGGGGCAAAACCAATCGTGCGCCCATGTGGGCCACCTCCCTTTTATGAGGTTCGGAATTCTTGTTGGCAACTGCTTTCAGCAAACTTGTCTAGCGCGCTGAAAGCAGTTACCAACTCGCAAGTATTGTGAATGTTCAATATTAACACACTCGTTATGCTGCAATTTGTGAGATTACAGTTTAACAGTGTATTGTAGCAAAATTTGAACAGTTTGTAAAACACCCTCCAAACTTAACATATCACCCCATGTATCAAAAAATCCCGAAAGGCTCGAGATTGAAAAGTTAGAAAACAATATTTTATAACATTTAATCGGGTAGTGTTGTATAAATTCACCAATTGTATGACGGGTAAACCAAGCTCATACTATTGATCTTGTTTCTGCAATAAGATAGCTATTCTTTTTCCGTCCTGCCATCCGTAGCTCAAAGAGCGAAGGATGGTCGAACTTACTTAACGATGTGCGAACTTTTTTCGAAGAAGAAAGTTCGCAATAATAATGTAGCGCTCGCGACCCGCTCGGCGGGTCGCTCGCTCTTCTGCTTTTCAATAATTCTCATTGCGCCAATGGCGCAAGCGGGCGTTGGCAAAAAGTTTCCCTCCCCACACCCCTTCCTCTTTTTGCCCGCCCGCAATTGGGGAGCGAGGGGGAAAGAAGAAAAAGAAAAAGCAAAAAGTGGCGATGAAATAATTTTGGCAAGGCAAAGATTATTTCACGAATTCAAGAACTGCTTTATCATTTGTAAATTCGTATCTCAATTGTACACTATCTGAAGGCATTTGTCCACCGAGAAAACAGCAGATTAAAACAATCGCCCCACCAGTATGGGGCGATTGTTGCTATACCTTTTTGTAATATACTTTCGGACCGTCGGACCCAACCTGCTTAATCAAACCTTCCTTTTCCAAATCATTCAAATATCGACAAGCGGTCGTATCAGAAACATTTAATAGTTTCCTGACATCGCCGTTATTGATTTCACCATCGGTTTCTTTGGCAAGATATTCTTTCAACTTCGCCATGTTCTCGCTTTTCAACTTTTCGGCATCATTAACAAATGTTTCCGTTTTACTCCGCTTGCCGATAAAAAATCCAGCGATTAGTCCGATTATCAATCCAGTAATACCGATGATATATTGCATTTTATCCTCAATGGATTAAATTATTCTTTCTCAAGTATATTATACTTCGGCTGGATTTTTTTGATAAGAGCCGACTCAAGCTTTTTGGCCTCCTCGACTGTTTTCATTTCAAGTGTTTGGAATTTTGTCGCTCCGGTGATCTTTTCTTTGGGGATGGTTAAATGTTCAAGCAATCTTTCTGCACATCGGCCACGCTTCGCTATTCCGACATAAAGCTCTTTGTTGGATTCGCTTTTTAATTTGTAGACGATTGGCTTATCGGTTTCCATTTTACCGACCGTAGTTTTATTGAATTTTTTACTATTTCCAAATCTCTGATTCATTATTTCCTTTCATTTAGTGTAAGGGAGAGACGCTAAAAAGCGTCTCCCCCTTAATACTACTTGCATTCCGGCAAACTTAACAAATTGTCATTATAGTAACCATCGGAATAAGTTTGCAAAAACTTTATTCCATTTTTACTCGTTCGAACACCGCATTTAGCAGTGTTGCCATTATTATCTTTAACATAGGCGGTATTGCCTTTCTCTACCCATGCGACCATATCCGGCCTTGTTTCTTTTCCTGATTTTCCGGTTGATTCGTTAAGCCAGCCATAATGGCTTATAGCTTCATGGGGGTTGTTGTGGTTTCCGCCATCTTTGTTGATGCACACAATTCTTACTTCTGACATTTAAGCTCCTATTTTACAAAATTAATACAGCACAATAATTAATAGTGATTTAAGAGCGTCCCTACGATTTGACATCACATCTTGTGCTGTATTAAGATATAGATAAGCAAAAAGCAGAGAAAAACATCCTGGCTGGACACCGTGGATTTAAGCTCTGCTTTTTTTATGGTGACATATTAACCCTCCTGTTATTCCGTTAGTTATTTTCCAATTTAGGATTATCAAGCTCTATAACAAAGAGCTTGCCAACATTTTCCTGATCGATAGTTTTCCAGTTATACCTGCCGTGATATTTCTTCGTATCAATATTATTAACTTTAAA
>CAYNIX010000041.1:0-7129 GCA_964397535.1 uncultured Candidatus Saccharibacteria bacterium
AGTCCATATTGCTTATGATCCATTAACTGGTGTGGTAAGTGGGA
The DNA here is from genome assembly GCA_964397535.1 of uncultured Candidatus Saccharibacteria bacterium. GTDB lineage: Bacteria > Patescibacteriota > UBA1384 > XYA2-FULL-43-10 > XYA2-FULL-43-10 > CAYNIX01. The sequence goes on from CAYNIX010000041.1 coordinate 45, forward strand.
CTGGTATCGTACTTGAGGACCTTTATCTGCTTAGCGGTGTCCTGCTACCAGCGTAATTTAGGGACAGGTAATGAAAAAAAACAACTTGGTATATATTTATATAATCATTGCTCTCATGTTTTTGTTAGTAGTACCTTTTACCAGGCATATTATAGATATGGGCCTTAATTTTTTGTCCAAACCCCTTCTTACAGTTTTCTCGTCGAGCGCACAATGTTTTAGATCTATTGTTACTGGATGGACGGAGATTTCTGAAATAAGGGATGAAAATAGAGAATTGAGTGAAAAAATAAAAACCTTGCAAATCGATAAACTTGAGTTGGAAGAGCTTAGGCATGAGAACGATGTGCTAAAAAGCCAATTAGGATTTTTAGAACAGCACAAAGAAAATGAGCTAGTACCAGCTAGGATAATTGCACGCGAGCCTTTCGGTGTGCTTGATAAAATCATTATCGATAAGGGTTTAAATGATGGAGTTACAGAAAAAGCGGCAGTAGTCTCGGATGGTGCTCTGGTGGGACGGGTTGTTGAGGTTTTTGACCATCAAGCCAAAGTAACCTTAATCACCTCAAAGGATTCGATAATTCAGGCCATGCTTCAGGAGTCAAGGACGCTCGGAATAATAAAGGGCAGTCTTGCCGGCTTGAGACTTGAAAATATACCCCAAGACACCCAGGTTTCGGAGGGTGAAACAGTTATTACATCCGGTTTAGGCGGTGAAATGTCGCAAGGTATTTTAATCGGCAAAGTGAAAGGGGAGGCTTCCTCTAAGTCTGAAATATATAAAATATTAAATATTGAGCTTGCTTGTGATTTAAATAAATTAGAATATGTTTTTGTGGTCAAATGATTTTGTATTTATATCTAATTTTACCCCTTTTGTCCTTTGTCATGACTTTGATTGACACCTCTTTTTTGTCTTATTATGAAATTTTCAATGCCACCATTATTTCAACATTTTGTTTGACATTGGTTCTTTCGGTGGCTAATTTACGCAGGCCGGCACTGCTTTTTGGGGCTTATTGCATTTTGTTTTTATCGGCTTTTTCTTCAATTCCCTTGTATGCAATAATGCTGGCATATCTGGGTATACCTCTTTTGATTTTTTATAGTAGAAACAGAATGTTTTTTGGGTCGGCCTTTTTACCATCTGTAGCTCTTTTTTTAGCCGCTAATCTGGTTTTTAGGCTTCTTTTGCTTGCTTTAAATTTTGAGCTGACCGAAGGGGTTGTTTGGTCAATTATATTTTTTCCGATTTTAAATACCTTGTTTTGTATTATTTTATTCGTTTTGTTAAAAAAATTTAATCAAGTTGGCGAGTGATATGGACATTTTTGGCAATTCAAATCACCTGCCCGGTGATCACCACAATAGGAAAGTGAAACATAAGGATGAGCTTGAATATGCCCTGGTTTTAGAATCGAGTACCAGCCATGCCGTGGAAGACATGGAGCCTAAAAAAGAGGGTTTCAAATGGGCAAAATTTTTTGCAGCATTACTATTTTTGGGGCTATTTATCAAACTTTTTTTAAGCCAAATTGTTTATAGCCGAGTCGCGGATGACTTAGCGTCCGGAAATAAAATTAGACCGAGGGTAATATCTGCGCAACGAGGCATAATAACTGATAACAGCGGTAATTGGCTCGCTCGAAATGTGCCGACTTTCGATCTATCTATTTATCCATCTGAATTACCTAAAGTTAAGGAAGAGAGATATGATATTTATCATAAATTAAGTGAAATTTCCGGTGTTAGCTTTGAAGAAATTCGTAAAATGGCTGAAGCCAACGGCCTGCTTGTTCTGGATTCGGTAGCAATTAAACAAAATATTAGCAGGGAAGAATCGCTGCTATATGAGGAAAAAATTGCCGGATTGCGCGGAGTGTCCGTAATTAAACGCTCATCTCGAGAATATGCCCAGATTGCAGGAATGTCTCATTTACTTGGATACACTGGAAAGATTTCAGATGAGGATTTGGACAAATTTCCCAATAGAAGACTTTCCGAATGGATTGGAAAAGCCGGTATTGAACTATCATATGAAGATAGTCTACATGGCAATGATGGCTTGGAACAGATTGAAGTCGACTCGGCCGGCAATGTGGACAGAGTATTAATCGATAAAAATAATAAAGAACCGGTACCGGGTGATAATCTTTCCCTTTATATAAATTCCGATCTACAGGCAAAAACTGCTGAATATTTAAATGCCGGCATAGAAGAAGCGAAAAAAATTACCGGTGACAGCTCTATAAAATCAGGTGTAGTAATCGCCATGGATCCGAATAGCGGAGGAATTTTATCAATGGTTTCCTTACCCTATTATGATAACAACCTTTTTGCCCAGGGGATTTCAGCTTCCGATTATCAGAATCTTTCAAACGATGAATCAAAACCGCTTTTTAACCGTTCGCTCTATGGCCAATATCCTCCCGGATCAACCATTAAACCGGTTATGGCGACAGCCGGCTTGGCTGAAGGAGCGATAACTACCTCTACATCATTTGATACACCGCCGGAGATAAAAATCGGTGATTTTATTTTCCCGGACTGGAAAGACCACGGTATAACTAATATTGAAACGGCAATAGCCGAATCAAACAATATATTTTTCTACGCCATAGGAGGGGGGTACGATAAAATCAAAGGCATTGGAATAGGCAATATGAAAAAATGGTGGCAAAAATTCGGCTATGGCGAAAAGACCGGCATTGATATGCCGGGCGAAGCTACCGGTCTTTTGCCTGATCCGGAGTGGAAGCAAAAAGTCATGAAAGAACCTTGGTATTTGGGTGATACCTATCATGCAGCGATTGGTCAAGGTGATTTGCTGGTTACGCCAATCCAAATGGTGAGGATGGTTTCCGCCGTTGCCAACGGCGGTAAATTACTGCATCCAAGGCTTGTTCAAAGAATTAGTGATGCGGATGGTAAGGTAATCCAAGAACAAACAGTGAGTGTTGAAAATGAGCAGATTGCTTCACCGGAAATAATTAAAGTCGTTGAACAGGGGATGAGAAAAACCGTAACCAGCGGATCGGCTCGCACTTTAGCTGATTTGCCCTTTTCTGTAGCCGGAAAAACCGGTACGGCGCAATTTTTTGGCAATCAAAAAACTCATGCTTGGTTTGAATGTTTTGCGCCTTATGAAAATCCGCAAATTGCATTGCTTGTGATGGTAGAAGGCGGCGGCGGTGGTTTTGAGGTAGCCGTACCTATCGCTAAAAATATTCTAGAGTACTATTTTTCGAAATAATATGTACTCTTAAACTATACAAGTAACTTGAAAAAGAAAAATACTTTTGATAATGTTCTATTGTTTGGAATAATATGCAAGGAGAGTGAAATGCGCCTCACTAAGCGGTCGCTCAGGATGTGTGGTCGTTTCTCGCTTGGTGCAATCGTAGTTGGTGGATTGTTGCCGGCGACCGGCATCAAGCTAGCCAGCGTCGTTGGCGCCATACTGCTCATTGTTGGCGTGATCGTCGGTATCAAATGGATGTGGAACAAGGGGGGACGAACCCGAGCCGGATTGGTAAGATACTCTGGACAGTCCGAAAAAACCGCTCGGTAATTAAGCTGGGAAGGGATAGCGCCTATTTGGTCGGGCATTTCGCCCGACCAAATCGTTTTATCAGTAGGATTATTGACTTTTTTAACATATTTTAGTACAATTTCATTGAAATAAGGGTGGTTTCACGCGTAAGCGTGATTTTAGTTTGTTAAGGAATTATTTATTCACGGGAGCCTTTTCACCGAAACCGCAGAAATAGATATACATAATGCATTAAAAAATTAGGATTTATAATAAAATTATAAAGTATTTAGTCAGTAATTTTCGGTGGATCAAACCAACATGACAGAAAAAGAAGTTTATATTTCACGAGAGGGGTTAGAAAAAATTAAGGCGGAGCTCGCTGAGATTGAAGGTGTTAAATTAAAAGAAATCGCCTATAAAATTGCCGAAGCGAAAGATTTGGGCGATTTGAGCGAGAATGCCGAATATCATGAGGCCAAACAGACTCAAGCTTTTTTATATGGCAGAGCCCAGGAGCTTAAATATAAGCTAAAACACGCTGTCATCATCGATAGGGTGAATTGCGGTAAATCTGAAGTCGGTGTAGGATGTACAGTTAAATTAAAAAATAATGGCGACACTATAGAATATACTTTGGTTGGCAGTGATGAGGCTGATCCTTTGGGTGGCAAGATCTCTATTGAATCCCCCATCGGCTCTTCGCTTCTTGGCCATAAAGTGGGCGACAGCGTGGAGGTTAAAACACCGGCCGGAGACCAATTATACTCTATTGTTTCTATAAGCTAGAAGCACGTAGTAATTACCCCTAAGGGGACCCGCTTGGACTAATTGTACTAAAATACTAATGAAAACCGCATGAAAAATGGCGGAGTTTTGTATTTAAGCAATTTATTTGCTAGTATTACTTCAAGCGCTTCAGCGCCTTGGGATGAGTCGACAAACTTGACCTACATTTCGAAAGAGGGATCTGGAGTGGCCAAGAAGCCATTGGTTGTTTCATGGGGCAGATATGAAGTGGCTTACGATTTGACACTACAGCATAATGATTGGTGTTGCCCTAACTGTAGCAGTTTGAGTTTGGCTGATCCAAGAGCAGAATTGATAGGCTTTAGCGCCACAGCACCTATTCCTTCTCTTGCTAAAAGGTCTTTCTGTGCAATCTATGAGTGTAAGACATGTCAAGCAGAATTCTGGGCGCATGTCGACAAGGTTTGGCTTGACGTGAGAGTAGCAGACGGTAACTGGCCCGAGGAACTTGTGGAGGAGGTACCGGATTGAGTCGAAGTTGGCTCAATCCTTTTGTTTATCTTGGCTTTGATTTGTGTTATTATTAAATCAAAATCAATCCAATAATATGGCATTTATGGAGCAAATAAGACATTATTTCTTTTTGTGCTTCAGTTAATATGTTCTTTAGTTCTTAAGCGAATAGGTTGTAAATCATGAGCCATGAAACTGGTAAAACCCCGCCATCACTTGGCCGGGGCAAGACCCGTCCATCATTGGATGGCCGAGGTAAAACAGAGGCGGAAATTATAAAAATCAGGCAGGAGAAAATTAACAAGCTTAAAAAACTTGGAGTTTTATCGTACCCCACAAAGAGCTTTAAAAATTATGCCAATGCCAGACTTCATGAAATTAATAAGGATTTAATAGAATCAAACGAAGAAGTCGTGGCAGCCGGACGCATTACTGCCGTTCGTGGCCATGGCAAGCTTATATTTATCGATGTAAATGACGAAAGCGGTAAGCTTCAACTTATTTTACGCGCCGATGAGCTTGGCGACGACTTTAAAATTGTCGAGTTGCTAGATTTGGGTGATTTTGTCGAAGCGGTTGGACACGTAATATTATCAAATTCCGGTGAAGTTTCCCTGCTAGCTAAATCTCTGCGGGTTTTAACCAAGTCCATTCGTCCTATGCCGAGCGCTTGGCACGGCTTACGTGATGAAGAAACGCGCATGCGCAAAAGATATCTGGAACTGGCGACAGACCCAAATGTGCGTGAGATATTCAAAAAAAAGGCCCTTTTTTGGCAAAAAACACGACAATTTTTAGTCCAAAAAGGTTTTTTAGAAGTTGAGACTCCGGTTTTGGAAGTTACAACGGGTGGCGCCGATGCAAATCCTTTTATTACACATCATGATGCGTTGGATATAGATGTATATTTACGTATATCCATGGGGGAGCTGTGGCAGAAACGCTTGCTTGTGGGAGGTTTCGATAAAACTTTTGAAATTGGCAGGCAATTCCGCAACGAAGGAATTTCAAAAGAACATTTGCAAGATTACTCTCAAATGGAATTTTATTGGGCCTATGCCAATTATGAAAATTCAATGGAGCTTGTCGAGGAACTTTATAAATATTTAGCGCATGAGGTTTTTGCTAAAACCGAATTTGAAATCAATGGAAAAAAGGTGGATATTGCTAAAAGTTGGCAACATATCAAATATTGTGATTTTTTGAAAAAAGAGCTCAAAATTGATGTACTTGAAGCTAATGAACATGAATTGGGCACAAAAATTAAAGAGCTGAAACTTGAACACAAAAAATCCGATACAAGAGGCAGAATGATCGATACTCTGTGGAAATCGGTCAGGAATAAAGTTACTGGACCGGCATTTCTGATTGACCACCCCGTGGAAGTTTCACCTTTAGCCAAACGAAAAGCGGACAATCCTAAATTAGTTGAGCGCTTTCAGGTAATTTTGGGTGGTACGGAAAACGGCAACGGATATTCTGAGCTTAATGATCCTCTAGATCAGAAAGAAAGATTCTTAGAGCAAGCACGCATGCGCGAAGCGGGAGATAACGAAGCGCAAATGAATGATGCCGATTTTATTGAGGCGCTTGAATATGGTATGCCGCCTGCTAGTGGCTTTGGATTCTCCGAGCGGCTTTTTGCCACATTTATCGGCAAGCCGGTTAGGGAGTGCGTGCTGTTTCCGCTGGTTAAACCTAACTATACAGCTTCCTTCGAACCGATTAATATCAAACTTAACTATACCTCCCGTGGAAGCCTCATCAGAAAATCGACGAAAAAATAAATTTAAATAATATTTGTCCAGATCATTAAACGATTCCGTTTAGGATGTAGAGACAGGCAACTATTCTTTATCAATTAATAAAGATTGAGGTTCATACACTGTCATTCCGGACTTGATCCGGAATCCAAAAAACTAACAGATCCTGAATCAAGTTCAGGATGACGATATTAAGGAAAACTATGCTTGATATTAAATATATCCGCGAGCATGCGGATGAAGTTAAAGAAAACTGCAAGAACCGTTTGTGCGATGTTGATGTTGATAAGTTTTTAGAGCTTGATAGTAAGCGGCGCGAGCTTTTACAAAAAATTGAAGCATTACAAGCCGAGCGGAATAGTGCAAGCCATACCAAGCCGACTCCGGAAATTATTGAAAAGATGAGGGCGACAGGAGAAGAGATTAAAAAATTGGAAGGGGAGCTTAAGCCGATAGAAGAAGAATATAAGGAGACCTGGTATAAAATTCCAAACATTACTCATCCTGAGGTTAAAATCAGTACC
>CAYNIX010000042.1:0-6953 GCA_964397535.1 uncultured Candidatus Saccharibacteria bacterium
ATTTTGTAACATCGGTTTATTTTTGCGCTTTTTTGTGCTAATAATTTTAGCGGAAGCAGGCTTTAGACCGGACTTTTACAAATGTGCAAGCTGCAAAAAAGAGCTTAGAGCAGGAGAAAATAAAACTGATTCCTTAAACGGAGATATATTATGTTCTAACTGCGGAGAAAAAATCGGAGTGTCAAAAAATATTTCAGACGAGACCATAAAACTTTTGCGCTTACTGCAAACAAGTGATGCAAACATATGCCAAAATATTAATTGCGAAACAAAATATATTAAAGAAGCCGAAGATATTATAGATAAATTTCTACAAAACGCTTTAGAGAGGGAATTGAAGAGCAAGAAATACCTCAAAGATATTTCAATATGATCAGCTTATCACTACTCTACTACGTAGTAGAGTAGTGATAAATCAATCAAATATTGTTTTTAAGTGAATATAAAAAAGCAAACGCCACTGCCCCGGTGAGGGGCAGTGGCGCGGTTGAGCCGCTGATGAGCGTGATCTGTGTGGCGTCTAGAGACCGATCGCAGCTACGTCGGCAGCCTTGGAGAGAGTAGTCAAGTTCTCGGAGAGGTAGGTCGCGATGGTGCGGTTGAAGACCATCTCAGGATCACTGGGATGGCCGGCGGCGTCTACGTAGGCCAGACCGAACTCCTTCTTCGCCAGCATCAGGTCGAACATCAGCGCGGTGCGGTAGATGCCGGTCGTGCAGGCGATGAGGGAGCTGATCGGGTAGCAGGAACCGATCTGCACAAAGACCTTGGAGATGACTCCGCGGTTGCCCGATTTGGGGTCGTCGTTGCAGACGACCTGGATATTCTGATCAGGCAGCTTGCGCTTGATAAAGCTGGCGGCACCATCGCAGAGGTCGATCTCGGTGGTCGCGCCCGGTGCGAAGTCCTTGACCGTGGCCTGCTCGGCATCGTTGAGCGGTCTCGTGGAGCCAGCTATGACCAAGACATCGACATCCACTCTGCCCCTGGCGATGTCTTCAGCGATGTAGCATGCCCGGTGAAGGGGTGACCGCCGAGCGCCGCCGAGAGCGAGCCCGATATTCACGACGACCTTCTCGAACCGCTTCTCGTTGAACATGCCTAGTTCGCGCGCCAGCAACATCGTTGCATCACACAGATCCGGGTCCCAGGTATTAGTATCCTCTTCCAGCTGGAAGCGAACCAGATCCCTGTTGCCCTTGTAGCGCGGGTTGGCCTCCGAGCAGGCCTGCTTAAACGCGTCGTACTCCTTGAACGGGTCGGCATCAATGCCGACATGTCTCAGGAACATCCGTGCGGCTTCTGTCTTCAACGTCAGTCTTCCGGACAACATGAACGTTCGCCTCCTTGGAATAAATGCTCCCCTGTACTGGGTGCGCCAAAACCATATCATACAAACACAAAATAGTCAACGTTTACGGACCCGAATCCGAAAACCTACCCTACCATCAGCTGATATCCGATCAGTATCCTGATGTAATGAAGAAAATAGCCCTTAACCGATCTCGGAAAGGACGAAACCAAATTTAAGTTTTCCTTCAGGTATCCGAATACTGATTCGAGTCTCGGCCTCATCTTAAGCAAGGCAATCTGCCAGAGTGTGGCCAGCTTCTTGTTTTGTTTAAAATGAGGCGGAGCAATAATGGCTGTTCCGAATATTTGCTTGGCGTGGTCTCTCATGGCTTTAGCATTGTATATGCCGTCTCCCACAGCGATAACAGTATTTCTATCTAATATCTCGGGCATGGCTTGGGCATCATGAAAGCTGGCTGGGGTAAAGAAAAAACCGGTTAAGCTGCCATTGTGGTCTATGCTGGCATGAAGCTTAAAACCGAAGTGCCAACCCTGGTGGTTCTTGCCATACTCAGCAAAGCCCTTGGCAACTTTGTGTCTATCCGATCTGCATAATTTACACACGGGTAGCATAGTCGAGTCCATGAGCTTAATAGGTGCTTTTTTGCTTCTACTTGATAGCAAGGTGGATAATACGGAAATTAAAAGGGGAATTATTCTGTGACAATGGTCTACAAAAGCACTATATTTAGGAAGCTTGGGAAACTCACGATGATGATATGTTTTAATCCACTTATGAATCTGTTTCAAGTTTCTTTGTTGTACCATCAGACAGTTCCAAAGCAGGATGGTGATTAGTTCACTGTTTGTGAGTAAAAGTGGCCTTCCACCTAACGGTTTTGATTCTTGTGGAATCATGTCATCTACCATCACGAAGAGATCGGTGATATGATGTTTTTGTAAAGATTGTACGGTATTCTCCTTTTTGTTTTTGTTGATAATTACATCTAGGATTATACCGTGCTTTTTTATTTGTGCTCAAGTGTGAGGAGGTTTTCGGATTCGGGTTTACGGAGATTGTATAAAATGATATTATCAAGCTAGTGATCCACAAATGGATGACGAATTGCCAAATGACTAATAACGAATGGGGATTGTTATGGTTGAGAAAAATGACATCATGGATAAAATTGTATCGCTGTGTAAAAGACGGGGGTTTATTTTTCAATCTTCAGAGATTTATGGGGGGATTGCCGGTATATACGATTATGGTCCTATGGGAGTAGAATTAAAGCGCAATTTAAAAAATCTATGGTGGCAACGATTTGTATTAGAACGAGCCGATATGGTAGGTCTTGATGCTGGCATTATTATGAACGCTAAAGTATGGGAAGCCTCGGGCCATACCGGAAGCGGCTTTGCCGATGCACTTGTTGAGTGCAAGAAATGCCATTTGCGATTTCGGGCTGATCATGTGGATGAAGCTAATGGTTTAGATGAGACAGAACGCACCAAGGAGCAGCAATCAATGATAAAGTGCTCTTTTGGTGGAGAACATGAATTTACTGAACCGAAGAATTTTAATATTCTGGTAAAAACTTTTTTAGGGCCGGTTGAAGATAATTCAACCTTGACTTATCTTCGCGGAGAAACAGCCCAAGGTATATTTACAAATTTTAAGAATATTTTAGAATCATCTCGGCAAAAAATTCCTTTTGGCATTGCGCAAATCGGCAAAGCATTTCGCAACGAGATAACATGTGGAAATTATATATTTAGGACCAGAGAATTTGAGCAAGCCGAAATCGAATATTTTATTGAGCCGAATAAGGAAGAGTCTAATAAACGGTATGAATATTGGATCGAAGAGATCAAAAAATTTTATACCGATTTGGGAATAAAATTGGAAAATTTAGAGATAATTGCTCACTCACCGGATAAGCTTTCTCATTATTCGATTGGAACGAGTGATATTGAATATAAATATCCTTTTGGTCAGGCGGAGCTTGCAGGTATAGCGCAAAGAACTGATTTTGATCTTTCTCAACACAGCAAATATTCAGGGAACGATCTGAGCTACTTCGATGAACCAAGCCAAAAAAGATATATACCTTATGTTGTTGAACCTTCGATGGGAATCGATAGGGCATTATTAGCTTTTTTATGTGATGCATATAGCGAATCAGATGGTTCCGATGGCAGAGAAAAGGGAGAGATTATATTACGGCTACATCCCAAATTGGCACCAGTTAAAGTGGCTGTTTTTCCACTCATGAAAAAAGATGGCTTAGCGGAGATTGCGGAGACTATAGTTGCCAAGTTACGTCAGGCTGGGATTAATATTTTTTATGATGAGTCTGGCTCTATCGGGCGTCGCTACCGTCGGCAAGATGAAATCGGAACACCCTTCTGCATTACGGTTGATTATCAATCAAAGGATGATAATACTGTCACAATTCGCGACAGAGACACCTTGAAACAAGAAAGAATAAATACTAGTGATATAAACAAGTATATACTGGACAAGCTTTTATAGTTTTTAATCTAAAAATATATACTTAAGTCCGCATTCGGTAAAGGGTATTTTATCAAATACGGACTTTTTTATTTTTTAAAAAGACAATACTGTAAATAAAGAATTTACTTCTCGTTAACATTTCCACAGGTTTATCCACTAAATTGGTATAAAAAAGCTTTGACCAAAATGAGAAAGAAGTTTAAAATGGGTACTAGTGGTATGAAGTGGGAATATGTGGGAAATATATAATAATCAATAGTCTTACTAGAAAACAATCTTTTAGGATTAGATCTATCAAAAACAAAATATTTCCATTCTCGGGTATTTTAGTTTCAAATAAATAAATACAAAAAGGCATGCAAAGATAGCGAGGGAGTATATTTTAAAAAAATCATTAGTATATGAGACTGTTAAAGAGTAGAAAGACAAAAGGTTGCTAATATGTTTATTGGTGAATATCAGCACTCCCTAGATGAAAAAAACAGGCTTTCCATACCTGTAAAGTTTAGGTCAAGCCTCTCCGATGGTTGTGTAATTACTCGGGGTTTAGATAAATGTCTATGGATATTTACCAAGGTCAAATGGCAGGAATTTGCCGAGAAAATTTCAGAGCTACCAATTACTCAAAAAAATGCCAGAAGTTTTTCAAGATTAATGTTGGCGGGGGCGATTGAATGTGAAATGGATAAAAGTGGCAGAGTTCTGGTTCCAAGGTATCTACTAGACTATGCGGGAATCAAGTCAAAAGTTGCTATTAACGGCCTGTATGATCGAATCGAAATTTGGCCGGAACTAAGTTGGCAAGAGTTCAAAAAAGATATGGAAAATAATTCTGAAGATATAGCTGAACAATTAAGCGAGTTAGGATTATAATTTTAAAAAACCAGCAGCCAGATGGCCAAATTGGAGGGGCAAAGCGACTCTATTAAAAACAAAAAATAAAAAAACTTCCGGCAAAGCCGGAAGAATTCACACTAAAATTATACCTTAAATTTAAACAAAAAACAAAAATTTTTCTGGCTGCTGATTTTTTAAAGTTGGTTTTTTAAATACCAGCTTTATGAGATTAGTTTTGTCGTCGAACGACTAACAATATCAATTAATACCGGGAACTAAATGGGAAGAATCTTGACTTTTACAAATTCGAAAGTAGCCCAGATGGGAGTAAGGAAAAAAACTGTTAAAAGGGAGATCGTTATAGGTCCCAATGCTATAAAGTTTATAACTCTAACCATTTTTGCTATATTGGCATTAGTGTATTTATCTCAGTCCACAGAGGGTGCCAACAGAAGCGTAAAAGTAACGAATACTTTAGATAAAAAGGCCGAGCTAGAACTGAAAAAAGAAAGGCTGGAGGTAGAGAAAGTTAGGCTTGAGTCTTTAAATCAAATCGACCAAAATATTCAACAACCCACTATGGAGCCGGTATCAAGTGTCGATCATCTCAAAGAAAATAATGGACTAGCAATAAACAATTAAAGCTTTGTTTTTAGTTTTTTTACAATCTGTAGGTTGTTGAATAATTTCTAAAAATTATTTCTGGTCCTATAAATTATTGAGGCATTATGGATGATAAAATGCAGTCGAGGTTTCGTGCGGCAGGCGTTATTGTTGTGGTGCTTCTTTTGCTGCTTTTATTGCGGATGTTTGAAAAACAAGTAGTAGAGCACGACAAATATGTGGCCCTTGCATCCGAACAACAACGTTTTGAAAAAGTTGAAATAGCCGAAAGGGGAAAAATATACGCTAAAGATTCCATAGGGGAAGAAGATTCATTATATCCTCTAGCTTTTGATGTAAAAAAATACCAACTTTTAGTCGTCCCAAAGCAGGTAACTGACAAAAAAAACGCATCAAGAGAGATTTCAAAAATTATCAATCAGGATAGTTCCGAAATTTATGACGCAATCAACAATGAAAAATTGTACGTTCCTCCGTTAGTGAAGGGTCTTGAATTTGATACGGCCCAACAACTTAAAGCTTTAAATATAAATGGGGTACTCATTATTCCTGAAAATAGCCGATATTATCCGGAGGGCAATCTGGCGTCCCATCTACTGGGGTTTGTGAATGCGGAGGGAAGGGGTAATTATGGATTTGAGGGTCATTATGATAGAGAGTTGCTTGGTACTAGTGGTAAAATTGTAGGAGAAAAGGATCCGCTGGGCAGAATAATTTCTCTGCTGGATGAAAAAAATGCCGAGGATGGCACTAGCTATATCTTAACCATAGACAGAACCGTTCAGTATTTTGTAGAAAAAAAATTAAAAGAAGCACTAGAAGAATATCAGGCTGATTCAGGCAGTATAATCATAATGGATGTTGAAACGGGAGGGATAGTCGCGATGGCGAGTTTGCCAAATTATGATCCCAATGATTATCGCACCTTCGCAAAAGACAATCAGGCAATTTTTGTTAATCCGGCAATTTCACATTTGTTTGAACCGGGCAGTATTTTTAAGCCTTTTATAATGTCTGCCGCTATGGATAAGGGGCTGATTTCTCCGGAAACAGAAAACGTTTTCGATTGGCACGTTTTTGTCGACGGGTATGAGCTTAAAACTGCTGAAAGAAAAGCTTTTGGCAAAGAAAATATGACTCAAGTGCTACAAAATTCAGACAATGTGGCTATGGTATGGGTATCTGAACAATTGGGCAAAGATAACATGTATGAATATTTGAAAAAATTTAATTTTTTTGATAAAACCGGAATTGATCTGGATACAGAAGTGTCCGGTTATGCGCCTTCTGTTAAGCAGTGGAAGGATGTGAATAGGGCCACAATTTCTTTCGGCCAGGGAATTGCTGTTAGCCCAATACAAATAGTTGCGGCATATGCGGCTCTGGCAAATAACGGAGTATATGAGTACCCACACATTGTCGATGAGATAATTCTTTCGGATGGAACCGAAAAAAAGATAGAAAAAAGGGAAGGCATAAGGGTTGTACAGGCCGACACTGCAACTAAAATGGCCAAAATGCTGAAAGAAGTTGTTGAGGGTGGCCATTCCTGGCGGGCAAAAGTGCAGGGATATAGTATCGGTGCTAAAACAGGAACGGCTCAAATCCCTAAAGCAGGCGGCGGTTATGAAGAAAGCGAAGATGGCTTAGGGGTTTTTATCCATTCTTTAGCCGGTTTTGC
>CAYNIX010000043.1:0-6870 GCA_964397535.1 uncultured Candidatus Saccharibacteria bacterium
TTTGCTCGTAAACCCCTCAATCAATTTATTTTTATGTTCAAATGATCTTCGCTCTAGATTATTAGTAACACCGATGTAGAAAACTGAATTCGATATATTTGTGGCAATATAGGTATAATATGCTCTCATTTATCACTATCATCCCGAATTAAATTCGGGATCCTCTCACTTTAGATCCTGAAACAAGTTCAGGATGACACATGTATAGATTATACGGATCGCCTATTGACAATATTTATAATCTGCAAATACTTCTAAAACGGCATGGGACTCGAGCCATCGCCGGTTACGTAGTACCGTTACGTTGCACCCTTACCCCTTACGTCATTCCGTTGCGTTGTACCCTTACGTCGTTATGTCGTTAATCCGCGGCCCATTATCTGTTGATTCTGGGTCGTTTTGCTTTTTTAAAGGCGTGGAATTAATGGCTCTGATTAATCTTTATTAACATGTTGGCATTATTTTTTCGTAAGCTTTTTTAATGGCAATTTTATAAAACTCTTGCAAATTTAATTCTTCAATCTCTTTTAAACTGAAGGGTTGATATTCTGCCCTGCCACCTTCGCCCTCATGCTCAAAATCTCCGACTCTATCTTTGATGTCGCACAGGTAACTCACCACTAATACTCCATCCGCTTCATCAGAAGAAGAATCTATTACATAAAGGTAGGCTTGAATAATTTTAACGACTTCAACTTTCAATCCAAGCTCCTCCGAAATCTCGCGGATCAGTGTATCTTCCGGCTGCTCACCTCTGTCGATCTTACCGCCAGGTAATTCCCACTCTCCTCGTTGGTTCTTGCGCAACCATACTTTGCCTTCTTCAAAGACGATGCCCTTAATGGAAACAGGAATTTTATAGGTTTGGTACAACACTTAGCCCTTTCCCAATCTCGGAAACAACGGCTCCGGCTCTAATGTCTCGAGTTGTTTTTTCATTTTTTCAGCAGTTTCGGGCACAAAGGGAGAAATTAAATTGTTTACTTGAACAAGCGTTTTGTAGCAGCGTGATATTAATTTCTCCAATTTTTCTGTTTCATTATTTTTAAATAATTCCCATGGTTTTTCTCGATCAATCAACTCATTTGAAGGCTTGATGAGCATATGCCATATATCTGATAAATACTCATTAAAATTTAACTCATTGATATAAACTTCAAAGAGGTCTTCAGCACTTTTTGTGGCTTCGTTGTATTCTATTTTAAAACCAACATCTTCAATCTTAATAGCCCTAATTGTACTGTCTAAATGATATTTCTTAATCATTGATAGAGTTCTATTCAACAAATTTCCCAGCCCGTTTGCCAAATCCGATTGATAACGTGCCGCAATTTTTTCCTCCGAAATATCACCGTCTTCACCGAAGGGAAACTCGCGCAAAAGACAATATCTTACTGTGTCAGAGCCATATTTTTCGGCCAATGCTACGGGGTCCAAGGTATTGCCCAAGCTCTTGCTCATCTTGCGCCCGCCTATGGTAAAAAAACCATGTGCGTATACTTTTCGAGGCGGTTTTTCGCCTATCGCCATAAGCATTGCCGGCCAAATCACGGCATGAAACCACAATATATCCTTAGCCATCAGGTGTAAATCCGCCGGCCAAGTAGGGGTGCTGTTAGCTGTTAGCCCCGGGATCGAGGGGCCCCTTTGGGGCTTATAGCTTTCAGTGTTTGAGCTATCTTCAGACAAATGATTCTTTCCATCACTTTTAACTTTTAACTTTTCACTTTTATCTTGATTAATTACTACCGCAGAGTAGTAATTAATCAATGCATCCACCCATACATATATTGTCTGTTTTTCATCTCCTGGATATGGTATTCCCCAACTTACCTCGCCCCTCGATATACTGACATCTTCCAGGCCGGTTTTAATCTTTCCCACCACCTCGTTTTTGCGGGACTCGGGTGCTATAACCATCTCCCCTTTTTCAATTATTTCAAGCAATCTCTCCCCAAATTTTGATAATAAAAAGAAATAATTTTCTTCACTTTTTTTCTCTAATAGCCTATCATGATCGGGGCATTTACCATCTACCGCTTCATCAGGCTGATAAAACCTCTCGCAACCGGTACAGTACAAGCCTTCATATTGCTTCTTTTCGACATATCCGGCGTCTGAGAGCCTCTTTACAAACTCTTGCACTACTTTTGCATGCTCGGGATTGGTAGTGCGAAAAAATTGATCGTTTGAGATATTAAGTTTTTGCCAAGCCTGCTGGAATTTAGGAGCCAATTCGTCTACAAACTCTTTGGGTTCCTTGCCCGCTTTACAGGCCGCCTCGGCGATTTTGGCTCCATGCTCATCGCTGCCCGTAAGAAAAAAGACCTCATCATTTTGTGTACGCCAATAGCGAGCCAACACATCAGCGGCAATAGTGGTATAAGCATGCCCAATGTGAGGGATGTCATTTACATAATAAATTGGAGTGGTGATGTACTTCATAATATTTATTAAGTATCACGTATCTGGTATTAAGTATTAAGTATAAAACAATTTATTTAAATTAACACCTCAAAATTACTAAGTAATATGCTTTATACATAATACTTTATACTAAATACCAAACCCTCGTTTTACTATACCACGTTCGCTCCAAGCAAAAAAGCCTTGACTACTGTGACTATTTATGCTAAAATATATTAATTCACCTTGCGGTGAATCATTCTGTTGTGCTTGAGAGGAGTAGCAAAATGGGTCGAATAGAAACGACTGTCATATGCGGCTTATGAATCATTTTGTGTTGGTATTACGCCCCTTTTTCTTAAGATTTTTGTAGTAGATATACCACTTAAAATAGTTCTCTCTTTTAGTTTTTCTTAAGCCCTTATGGGTTCTAAACTTGTGCTTTAAATCAGTGAACCTTCCCTCCAAGGCGTTGGTGTCTTTCGGAATGTTTGGATCATCTAAATAATGGAACATGTCCGGCAAAGCATGTTCGATGTGGTAGATAACTCTCCTCAAGTTTCGGTGCGTGTACCACCAACCACTGCCGTCCTCTTTGGCAGTTCTCTCCTTCAGAAAATCATTGTGGCGCCTTATCCAATCGTTTAGTCTAGCTATGAAGGTCATCCTGGCCATATTGCTATCAATTCGGTTCAGAGTGCTTACGATCTCTTTTAATTCTTGGCCTGCCAGTGTTTTTGGTTTCTGAGTGATGTATGTCTCAGCGTACCTCTGAATATGGACCAAGCAACGCTGGAACTTGGCTCTGGGGAATACCTTTTTCAAGGCTGTTTTAACTGCATTTTGACCATCTGCGGTGGCACTAGCTACGTTGACGCCGTTTCCTTTGAGTACTCTTAGATCTTTGATGAATTCGTCCTTAATCTCACGGGTTGTGTAGCGCATTAATTGGATATATTTTAGATCATTATCGAAGTAAAGAACTAGGCAATTAGTTCTTTTAAAGTAAGTCCCATCTATTAGAAGATGGGCAGTTTGGTTTGATTTAATCTGAATCAAAGGGGGTTTATTCAGCAGCCGTGATATCTCCCTGTCGATAGTTGCTTTACCGCATCCCAGCTTGGCGGAAATGAAATTAGTGCTAATACCTGCCAGCCAATCTTCTAGCCACAATTTATGGCCGCTCTTCTGCTTCTCCCATACAAAAGAACGCTGACAGTTTTTACACCGCCAGCGTCTTTTGCCGTCCTTTGTTTTGCCCCATAAAATCACTTCGCTTTTAGAACATTTGGGACATCTTTTTTTTCATCAAATTACCTCAATAATATTTTAGAATTATTTTGTACTTGAATAACATAGCACAGGACTGTAGAAACAACCTAATTTACCAACACTTTTTGATTCATAGGCCTCATATGCCCCTTCTGCCACGCAAGAGCCCAGTTGGTTGTGGTGTATGGGAGAATCACTACTGCTTATCACCTTGATGAAAGGGGCAGGGAATGCGAGGGAGGTACGAGCAAAGAAGTAGATCCGTCGTCGATCCAGAGCCAAGTTGTGAAAGAAGAACGTGATGGCCTGTCGGGTTTGTCGGAGTACTAGAATTAACCAGCTATAATAAAAAGTAAGTCCAGGGGTCAAAAAAACGCACTGGATAGAGGGCTGTCGTACCAATTAAAATGAGAGCTACATCGGCAATGTGCCGGTGATGATCGCAAGAGCCGTAAGCCCGCCCCGAACGTACTTGGGGCGGGTTGTTGGTTTTTTGATAGATGCCCCCTTCTTTAATTTTACATTTTGATCTTTGATATTTGAACTATTATTACGATTTCCCCTTTCAGCTTGTGATTTTTGAGATCACCTAATACCTCGGTGATGTTGCCGCCCCAGTACTCTTCAAACATTTTAGTCATCTCACGAGCGATAAAGACTTTGGTATCATGCCCAAAATATTCTTTGATATCATTTAAAGTCCTCTCTAGCCTCACCGCTGATTCATATACGACAACCGGTACTTTTAAGGTTGACAAATATTTTAGCTCTGTTTGGCGACCCTTTTTCTTAGGTAGAAATCCGGCAAAATAGAACTCTTTTTCTACCATACCGGAGATAGAAACCGCGGCTGCAACCGCACTTGCTCCGGGTATAGGAATTATTTCAATATTGTTTTTTTGTTCTTTAATTCTTTTGTTATTTAGTTCTCTGATTTTCATAATCAGAGCTTGTCCCGGATCCGAGATCCCCGGTGTTCCACTATCTGTAACATAAGCAACATTTTTGCCGCCTAACAACAAATCAATTATGTCTGTGATTGAGCCGTCCCGCGAATGTTGATGAATTGCTCGCATCGGCTTTTTGATCTCAAGCTTATACAAAAGTAATCCTGTCACTCTTGTATCCTCGCTGGCCACTAAATCGACATTTTTTAATGTTTCGATTGCACGCAAAGTAATATCCCCCATATTACCGATGGGAGTAGCAACCACAAACAAGGTGCCACAGTAATAATGTCTCATTGCAATATCGCTATGTTGTTTCATTGTAATATCGCTTCAACTCAAATTTCTAATTCCATATATCAAATCTCAAATTATATTATCTCAAATCACATCTCATAATGACTTATCTGTGTTTATCTGTGTAACGGATCCGTGTATGAATATCCGATTTCTTACTCTAGCACAAAAACGGTAAAAGTGCTATTGTATGCTTGCGCTCAAAAGGAGACTACAATGGCCAGCTACTTCGATGCCGTATGCGAGATAGACCCGCATGATAGCGGCGAAGTTCTCGAAAACATCAGGATGCTCTTGTTGGTAGCTGGATCGAACGATGATCCATACATTAAGATCATGAGAGTAACTACTCCTGATGATTTCGACGAACGAGCCAAGGTGTATCTCGATAGCCTTGTTTCCGGGTGTATCATGCCCAAAGACGGACGCATCCTCAGGCGTGACGAGGATTATCACAGCAAACCAAGCATCCGTATTGTCTCGGCAATCAGAGCATGGGAGTTTGAGCGCGCACAAGAGCCCGATCCTCCTTAAGGAGTGACGGGCTCGCTGTTTTTAAAACAAAAGAGCCCAAACAGCGGCGATACCGGCTGCACTCATTAATAAAACTGTCAGCCAACCGAGTACTTTAGCGGCAATTCTGCTCCTTTTCTCTCCCATCACCTTAGAACTTGATGAAATTAGGACAATAAAAATCAAAATTACCGGCGCTACCATGCCATTGGCTACCGCCGAATAAATGAGCGCCTTTATCGGATCAATACCGATAAAATTAAGGCTAATACCAATCAGAATTGAAATGATAATAACGCCGTAAAATGCGTAGGCTTGTTTGAGGCGAAAATGCAAACCCTGCCGCCAACCGAAACTCTCCGCCAAGGCATAGGAGCTTGAGCCGCCGAGTACTGGAATGCCCAGCAAGCCCATGCCGATAATGCCGAGAGCAAAAAGGAAAAATGAATAATCACCGGCAAAGGGCCTCAAGGCTTCCGCCGCCTGGGCTGCCGTATCAATGTTGGTTATACCGTTCAAATTTAGGGTTGCTCCGCACGCAACAATGATAAAAAACATTACCACATTCGCTAAAAACATCCCGCTCCAAATATCAACCCGCATCTCTTTAATCTCGTGGTCGCTGGCATCATTTTGCCGCAATTTTATGTTGGTGAGCCCGCGCTCTATCCGTTCCTCCACCTCTTGAGAGGTTTGCCAGAAAAATAAATAGGGAGAGATGGTAGTGCCTAAAATTGCGCAGATTAAAATGATGCTATCTTTATTAAACTCAAAGCTGGGAGAAATTGCTCTTAAGCCGATTTCCCGCCAATTTAGGCCATCGATCATAAGAGCGGAAAATATGTAGCAGAGCAAAATTAAAGAAAGCCACTTTAAAATGTTGGCATATTTTTTGTAGGTTGAAAATATTTGCAAGCACACTATAAATACACCAAACAAGACCACAAGCACCAGGTAATTGATGTTGTAAAACAGCCTAACCGCTTCGGCCATGGCACCCAAATCGGCCCCAATATTTAAGGTATTGGCCACAAAAAGCAACAAAGTACAAAATATTAGTATGCGACGCGAAAAATTGATACGAATATTTCCCGCCAAACCGCGCCCCGTTACTATTCCGATGCGGGCACACATCTCCTGCACCACGGCCATCAGGGGAAAGGTAAATGCCGCCAGCCACAGATAACCAAAGCCGTAGGCGGCTCCGGTTTGAGAATAAGTAGCGATTCCGCTCGGATCGTCGTCGCTGGCGCCTGTTGTTAATCCCGGACCAAGCGAATGCCAATAGCTTTTGATTTTTTCTATGGGTTTATCGGCAATTTTTTGCTTTAAGTCTTGCGAAACTTCAATGGTTTTTTCCAAACCAATAGCCGGAGCCTCAACCATTTGCTGAATTATCGGCTCTTTTTTGCTCTCCCCTTCGTGGTTGTCCATA
>CAYNIX010000044.1:0-6779 GCA_964397535.1 uncultured Candidatus Saccharibacteria bacterium
GCCGTCAAATCCACCAGATTGACTTGGCCGAAAAAGTCATTACCGGCATGGTGATCGATATTGATTACCGGTGTCTCATAAAAAATATCGGAATTTTTTTCATAAAGCGATCCAAGCCTCTCCAAATCCGGCGAATCAAGCACTATGATGAGGTCATAATTAAAGCCGCCTTTGGGGAAATCCACCATTTCGGACTCAAAATGTCCGTTTTTGGGGGTAATAATTACATTGAGGCGGTTATCCTGAACCTTATACATGATTTTATCAGCCTTGATTTTTGAGATATCCAGGGAGATCACAAAATCCCTGACTCCGGCAAAAGTATGGCTGACTTTATTGAAGCTTGGTAAAAAATTAAAAATATCCGGGGCCGCATCTTCGGTCACAGCTTGGACGGTTTTGCCCATTTTGTTTAGGGCCAAAAATAACGCCAAAACACTGCCGATAGCATCGCCATCGGGATTTTTATGAGTGGTGACTAAAATTTTTTTAGCCGCCTTTATTCTCTCTACAACTTGTTGTTTAGGTGATAATTCCATTGTTTAGGTTTTAGTTTATAGATTATAGGTTCCGGCTGTCCCCCCTTTAACCCATCACCTGACACCTGCATACTGTTTTCGATAAGCTTTTAAATATAGCAAAAGCGTGTTGAATGTCAAGCTAGAGTATGATATAGTCTTTACAGATCGGATTATTCATGTTAATAATGTATAAGTGGTAAACCGAAAGTTAAGTGCCGCTTGCTGTTTTTTAATTTGTATTTTCTGATCTTTAATCAATTTAGAAATTAGAAATTAGAAATTAGATATTTGGAATTATTTCATTATGCCACTTACAAAATCAGCCAAAAAGACTCTAAAAATTGACAGGCGCCGCAAAGCCGAGAATGATTTGACTCGAGCTCGGGTTAAAAGTGCCCTTAAGGGTGCTAAGATCGCTATCAGAGACGGGCAAAAAGACGCCCAAGAAAAAGTCTCTGCCGCTTACAAGGAGCTTGATATCGCAGCCAAGAAAAACGTTATTCATAAGAATAAATCAAGCAGGATAAAATCAAGGCTTTCCAAAAAAATGGCAGCTTCCGGCATAGCGTCCGAAATTGCCGTTAAAGCCGCCAAAAAGCCTGCAGCCAAAAAAACGGCAACTCCTAAAACCGCTAAGAAGACCGTTGCCAAAAAAAGTAAAAAATAATATTTATCGACTCAAATATAAGAGCCCAAACTTTGGCCGACCTAAAAAGCTTAAAAAGGCCAAAGCTTGGGCTCTTTTTGTGAATTAAATTAATTTGCCAGGCTGTATAAATATCCGGCGTAGCCGCTCGAATATGCCGGTGTTTCAATGGCTCGCAGAACCGGCATTACCACATTCACCGCTTTGCCGACAAAAAATCTCTGCTCCACCGGCCCAAAATAGCGTGAGTCGTTGGAATTACCACGGTTATCACCCATTAAAAAATATTGATCGTTATTCATTTGCCAACTGCCGTTTGGAGACGTTTCGACATAGCTTGGAATATAAGCTTCCGGTAATTTTTTATCGTTGATATAAATAATCCCATTCTTAATCGACAAAGTTTCGTTCGGCAAACCGATTACGCGCTTGACGTATCTTTTGTTGGTGGGATCACCCGGATATTTAACCACCACCGAGTCCCCCCTTTGGGGCTTTTTATCGCCCCTAAAAAAAGATTTATCCATAAGCACCACTTCACCGTTGTGTAAACTCGGTTCCATGGAATGCCCATCCACAATAAAAATCGATACCCAAAAGCTATTTACCAAGACTATCAAAATAGAGGCCACCACAACCCATTTGGCAAGATTAAAAACCAACCCGCCGCCATAGACTATTTTATATAGCAAACTGTTCATTATTCAAATCCCGGCTCTCTTAAAGCGGCTAAGCTTCTTGAAACATAGGACACAATCGGAAACAAAGCCAAGCAAAAATCCTCTAGTCCAAGCCCGTTTTTTTCGGTAATAAACCACTCCGGCATGCTAAAATTGTGCTTAGCAAAACGCCTTGCCCAAGCAGATTCGCAATCAAGCACTACGGCATACGGTAAATAAGCTTCAAACAATTGATGAACCGTTGGAGAGTATTCTATGGGCTCGGGATTGGTAAGATATTTTCTAAATGCCAGCCAATTGGAAAGGGCGTCTCTGCCAATATTGGTACGGAAAGGAATTCTGCCCGCCATCAAAATTATGATAATGGCAGATACCATCATACCGACCCAAAAAAGCGCCGTAAACGAGGGCAATATATCCATAAAAAAGCTAGATATAAAGCCGGCTACGGCAAAAGCGATGGCAAAAGAGCCAAAAAGCCAATATTTGGCATGTAATTTGCGCGGGTTTTGCCTGAAATAGCCAAGCCGGGTGGCAATGCCGTAAATTCCGGCGGAGACAAGCGAAACCTTTTTGCTATATATTTGGCTTTGCAAGCTTTCCTCAACCGCCGATTGAGTGGTTGATATGCTATTTTTAAATATTTTTGATAATAGCATTTTTTCATAACCCAGCAGCCTCTGGTCAAATTTCCCTTTGCCAAACGCAAAGCCCCTGTCTCTGTCAAGAATAAAAATATCCCTGCGTTGCGCTAAATCTATTAAAGTTGCGGCAATTTCACGCGGAGTGACTTTTTGATGATATAAAACCCCAACGAGTGCCGGCGGAATGGCCATGGGTGGCGATGATACTTCCTTTTCGGGTATTTCAACTTTATTTAATTTCGTAGTGTAGTTGATAAAAATCATCATAAACAAAATAGTAAAAACCGGCAGGGCCAAGGCTAAATAAACCCAGAACGAGAATTGGCTGGCGGTAGGTTCACTAAAAAGTTTAAACCAAATTGAACGTTCGATCACCCCTTTGGGTATGTTGGCGACTATCGAAACCGTGGCAGTTTGGGAAATACCTAAAGCTCTGTAGCGAAGTGTCGAATCATCTAAGAGCTCCGAATACGATGCTTCCACCCCTTTGATCGCCAAAATTTGCTTGGTAACTTTGCCGGCAACGGCTTGCGGCAATTTTACATAGACTACCAATTCGTCAATATATGCGGGCGGATTATCTATTACGGGCAATCTTAGCTCGTCTGAATCAGCCAAAGGATTAAGCCTGATATCGCTTTTGGCACCATTTACAAGTACAGACCCATTCTCCAAAATCTCCAAATTTAAAACTTGACGACTACCGCCGGAATTTAGAAGGGAACTTTGGGTAATGCTATCGGCACCTATCCTCATATTTTGCACAAATTTGTAGCTTACAAAAGCCATCAAAAAAAGTAACACAAAAAACACAAATTTGCGTTTGTATAAACCAAACACGATTCTTTTTTTTGGTAAAGTGTTTTTCACTTCCCTCCACACCCGTTATGGGTAAGAACTCTATATATTTATTATACAATACAAAAAAAATATTTGTAATACCCTGTTTTAATTCCCCGAAGTTAGAGTCGAAACAAGAATATCTATAGCCGCCACCGGCGCCATATCTCCGCTTTTAATGGCGCTGTCGGTTCGCCGGATTTGATCATAATATAAAATTAAATTTTTTAGGCTGCGCTTTTTTGCCAAAGCTAGATTTTTGTTAAAAACAAAGGGTGAAATTTTAGTTTTTTTAATAATTTCCTGATTACTAGCCCCGCGTGCCAGTAAATCTTTGATTATAATCAAGTTTCTAAATTGATAAACCAGCATCCCTAAAAGCATCTGCTCGCTTTCTCCGCGGCCTAAAAATTGGTGTAAGAGCCCCGCCGCCCGACCTGAATTTTTTTGTATCACCGCTTCCGTAAATTGAAAAATATTAGGGTCGATTTCGGCGCTTATCAAATCAGATATTTGGCTTAAACAAGCCGTCTTTTCATTTTTTGAGCGAAGATAGAGCGCGATTTTCTTTATTTCATTAGAAAGTTTCAAAGTCTCGCTGCCGGCTAAAAAAACATATTCTTGGGCTTCGAAAGGAGATATATCAATACCTTCTTCTTTAAAAGTATTAATTATCCAACGAATTAAAGCCCCACCTTTAGGCTCAATTGCTTCAAAAGTCTGGCTATTTTTAATAAGTTCTTTAAACAATTTCTGCCGTTTATCCGGTTGGCCGTTTTCAAAAAACACCAAGTCGTTTGATGCTCCTGATTTTTTGGCCTCCAAAAGATAGGCGGCTATTTTATCTTTGAGAACCGCATCTTGATTTGAGTTCAGTAGATTGCGTATGATTGTTAATCTCTTTTCAGCCAAAAAAGGGGCTGCGGTAACGGCCTGAATAAATTTTGCGTGTGTCAGGCTTTCCCCCTCCACTTTCTCCAAATTGATACCGCTTGGATCAAGTTTTCGAAAATCGGCTTCAATTTCATCAAGCCTGTTTTTGGCCTCTTGCCAATTTTCCCCGTAGATAAAATAGATCATGGTAATAACTATTGTATACAAATGTGATAATTTATGCTAGAATGACAACGTTGTCAATAGGAAACGAGAGGAGATGCCGAGAAATGGCGGGAGTAGCGCACGGTACGGCATTGCGTCCAAGCAACGAGCAAGTCATCGCAGCAATCATTCAACGGCATGGTTGGAAGCCGAGAGCCAACCCTCTTGACGACCTGCCATCCACAGTGCTATTCCCGCACTGCGATCCTCCGACCGATAACCCGGTTACCGACTTCATGGCCTCGAGCGAGTATGCCTCTCTCCAACCAATTGGAGACAATGACCAAGACTCTCGTTCAATCGCTCGGGCATACTATGACTGGAATGACCACCAGATGAAACAGCGCCCTCGACCATAAGCGCGTCGCACAAATGTCTGAAAAAAGTAAGCCTCCCAGGCTACAACGATCAGAGAGCCCCCGACCATTGGGGGCTTCTCACGTAAAAAAGCAATTAAAATATTATACTCTATCTCCTTTGCCCCAAAACATCAGGGCTACGGAAGGTCAAGAAAGCTTGAGCTCCAACCACCCCTTGAGATCAAACTATAGTTTGATAAACATCAAGCTAAAGTCATCGACAAGCTAGAGACCTTGAGTGAATCGAAGGGCTTGTGCTCAATATATGTGAGACCACGATTTATCGTGCTAAAGTACTAATTCTTGAGTTCCCTTTTATACCCGATACTCCTCTTTTGAACTTTATGAACTTTACAAACTTTATGAACTTTTTACTTTATTAACTTTATAAACTTCTCCCCGTATTTCCAAACCGTGCTTGGCCGTGTAGTTACCCTTTATCCTTTTACCTTTATCCTACTATCTACTATCTACTATCTACTATCTACCAACTACTCGCTGTTTCCTATTAAATCCGTGTTCTTCCGTGTAGTTACCTTTTGGTTTCAGCCCAATTTTTACCGATGCCAACCTCTACTTCTATAGGCACGCAGAGTTTTACCACATCTTGCATGGAGTCTTTAACAATTTTTGCGATTTTGTCCGCTTCGGCTTCCGGCGCCTCCACCACCAGCTCATCGTGTACAGTCAATAACAATCGAGCTTTGCGCGATTGCAAATTATGAGTAACGAATGATGATTTATGGCTAGTATGTTCTGAATCCTTTATTCTTAATTCTTTATTCTTAATTCTGCGATCTTTCAGTTTAGCTGAAAGATCGATCATAGAAAGCTTCAGTATCTCCGCCGCCGTACCCTGTACCGGCGTGTTGATGGCCATACGCTGCTCTCCTTCAGCAATGTAGCGGATATCCGAATTTATATTTGGCAACTCTCTCCTAAAGCCGAACAAAGTCTCCACATATCCCTTAGCTTTAGCTTCCTCTATCATGCGCTGGCAATAAGCTCGAATACCACTATAAGCTTCGTTGTAGCGCCTGATATATTCCGCTGCCGCCTCTTGCCCGATATTTAATGCTTGAGACAAACCATACGGACTCATGCCGTAAAGGACGCCAAAATTTATGGTCTTGGCAAAACGGCGCTCGTCTGCTGTTACCTCCTTTGGCTTTTTCTTAAAAATATCGGATGCCGTTTCGGTGTGAATATCCCTCTTGCTCTTAAACGATTCAATCATATTTTGATCTTGGGCCAAACAAGCTACGATACGCAATTCAATTTGTGAATAATCCGCCGATATCAACAAATTTCCATCCTCCGCTACAAAAGCACGACGGATTTCATTGCCAAATCGTCCTTTGATAGGTATGTTTTGCAAATTTGGATTGTTTGAAGAAATTCTCCCCGTGGCTACGTCTTGAGCATAATGCGTATGCAAACGCGAATTCTCGTCAACCATTTTGGGTAAGGGCAAAAGATAAGTAGAAACCAATTTGCTGATTTCGCGATATTCCAAAATCGGTTCAATAATTTCGTGTTCGTCTTTAATTTTATTCAGCTCACTTGCCGCGGTACTCGGCCAACTTTTTGTGCGTTTTAGAGCTTCAGTCGGCAATTTCAGTTTGTCAAAAAGGATATCCGCCATTTGCGAAGGCGAATCGACATTAAATTCCCGGCCAGCGAGCCGGATGATTTGAACTTTTAGCTGTTGATTCTTAGCTGTTAGCTTTTTTTCAAGCTTACTGAATTCTGACTTCTGAATTCTGATTCCTGCTTTTTCCATGTCACGCAAAACCGGCTCGACCTGTTTCGAGATTTCGGCCGAACTAATATCCGGCACATCTACAATTTTACCTTTTAAATGGCTCCACATGTTAATCAAGAATGAATAACGAATGATAACTAATGGCAAATAACTGCACAAATGAACAACGAACAAAACTAACGGCTAACAAAAATTAATATAAGTTGGGAATTCTTTTGACTCTGAC
>CAYNIX010000045.1:0-6635 GCA_964397535.1 uncultured Candidatus Saccharibacteria bacterium
TAATTTCTGAAATTTTATTTTCATCCATCAATGATTAAACCCCCTGCTCATCATAAATCTCAAAGAGCTGATCGCCTGCTGTCCTGGTAGTATCACAAGTTCCAACCATCTTAATAGGTACAACATTCGGATCGTCTGCATCGTCTGAATTAAGTTCTAGCTTGATAGCCTCCTCATTAGACGCCTTATAAACTGTAATTCTGAAAATTTTACCCGCATCATCAGTATTAGTTATCCTGATAACTTTGGCGTCAATTTCGGCCAAACCACCAGATGAGAGAGTAACCGCGCTTGCAGGCGTATAGCTGTAATCTACATAAATTGTAGCCTCATCAGAAATTGCACCACCTGAAACTCTAGCGATCCCGGTATAACCGTCTGCATCAACTGCAATAATATAATCTGTGTTGCGTGTGTAAGTAGTGCCGCCACCTGCTGCACTTGTAACAACAATAGACCCAACTTCTGACCCGTCTGCATTTTTATGCGCAAGTGTTGCAAAATCAGTATCATACAGCTTAACAGCCTCATCAGTCACCGAAACAGGCGCGGCTGAAACTGTGGCATAGGTATCCAAACCACCACGAATAATATTAAGTTTTGAAAGGTCGATTTCTATTAGTTCGCCTGAAATGCTGGCTTGATGATTTTTAATTCTCTTGGCAATTTCACCCGCATTGTCTGACATAATGGAGACTGTATCCCATGACTCCTCAAAAACAATTTTCTGCATAGCTCCCAAATTAGTCAAGGCCCCGACTGAATCCCCGATCTCAACCTTGCCAGAACCAAACCTAACAGCCGCCGCATTTTGTACTGTCGTTTGAGACATTTATTGATCCTCCTTAAAAATAAATTTTATTTCCACCGGAATATAAAAAACCTGGACCTCTGGATCATACAAATCAACTGCATTTTGATATACTGCATTTTTAATACTGATAGCCCCAAAAGACCCCTTGTGCTGATCCAATTCTGCAATCAAGGTATTTGCTAATTCTTTAGCTTCATCATTTGTCTCTGCAAAACAGCTAAACTGATATACAGGCATAGCATAACCGATTAAACTATTTCTTTTCCCTGATATTTTAGTATAGGCTATTGCCGGAAAAGTAACCGGAAACGGCAAAACAAGCGGATAAAGCCGATTATTTATGATTGCCTTAATTGCCGTGTTGTTGGTGATAAAGCTAAATAAACTATCCTCAAACAATAATCAGCCCTCCTAGCTTGTTATCTGTTTCCAAACTATATCTTTTGCCAATTTCCTTAACTTGTCCTCATTGTTTTGTAGTGCTGGCCTTAAATATGGTTGGGCTTTCATCTTGCAAGTTCCAAACTCTTGATGAGGTCCATAATGGACATTAGTCCCAACCTTGCACCTGTTGCCTGTGACCCGATAAGTTATAGAGTTTCTTAAATTCCCTGTATCAACTGGACATAGTAATTTTGCGGCCCCCTCTACAACAATTCCAGCGGCATCTAAAAATATTATTGCGGCCTCTTGGATTTTCTTTTTTTGCCCCTCTAGAGTGCTAGGATCATTCCAATGTGCGCCCGCCATTAAACTGCTACCTGCTGCAAATCGACCTGTAAAAAGCGGCCTAAATTATTAACGTCCTGAAAATTAACTACCCGAAAAATCTGCAAATTCCATTCGACCCTATAAATCTCATTGTCTGCCAGTTCTACATCAGAAGGTAAACAATAGAGCCTATGAGTAATATTTTTAATTTGCTCAAAACTACCTGCCCCTCTGCCCTGGTTTGAAACTGGCCTGATTTTACAAGCGACATTCTCATATAAAGTAGCATAACTAGAAACAGATGAACCTGAACCTGTACGAGTTTTCGTTTCTACTAAAAAATCAACTGTATCAGTTAATAAATGCTCAAAACTTTCACTCATATAAATAGCGGCCTCCTGTACGGTCTTAATAGAGCCAATAAAGACGCGGGGAAAGAGGTAACATAAGAAACAGAATAATCGCCTAAACTTTCAGAGGCGATCCCGGTTTGCTTTTTAATAAATTCTAAAGCCTGGACCTTGAACATCTGGACGCCTGCTGGTAAAACTGTCCAATCTACATCTAAATCAACATGACAGTAATCAGCGGCCCATTCTTCTAAATAAGTTAAATATTCGGCATCTGTCATTTGTTACCTCACCCCCTTTAAATTTAATTTTATTTTTTCGCCTTTTTCCCCGGCTTTTTATCCTCTGGCTCTACTTCATCCCATTCTATTCCTAATTCATCTATTTCCTGCTCCGGTTCTGCAACCTCAACAGTTTCAACCTCTAGATCATCAGAAACAACCTCAATAGCTGCCTCCATCTGCTTTTCTACCTGTTCACTTTCTAACCGTTCCTTTTCTCTCCTGGCACGATTAAAACTTGCTAAACCCATTTAAAAACCTCCTATGCAATGAGCGTATCAACAGAAGTTTTATTAGTAACTGACACGCCTAAAATGGTTCCCCCGGTGACTGTTAGCGTCTGGGTGTCCGGTGCTACGCCTGCTGTCGTATTTGTAGAACTGCCACACGTTACACCTGTTGTATCAGTATCAGTAAAGGCAAAAGCTAGAGTTCCATCATTTGCAGCCTTTGTTTTGGCTGTTGCTGTTACAACATCTAGCCCGGCCCCTGTAACCGAAATAGTGAATTTAGCTGCAATATTAGCAACTGCTGTTAATGCTGCTGCTATTTTTGTTGCAACCTGTGCAGCGGTATCGTCTGCCTCTACTTCTAGAGCTGTACTAATAGGCGATCCGGTCATTCCTGCGGCAGTTAGCTGCATTGTAATAGTTCCAGCAGAATTAGCTTTATGAGTTACCTGAATAGTCTCAACCTGTGCAACTCCATCATCCCATGTGCCAATATATTCAAGTGTAACATCTGCCACACCTGCATCAAAGGTAACTGTACTGGCCGCGTCCTCAATCGCGCTTGTTCCGTCTCCTACTGTGCTTTCAGAGGCGGCAATAGATAAGGCTCCATTGTACCATTTATGCACGTTTCCGGCTGTATCCTGCAATTCTAGATGTACGTCTCTGGTAAACTTTCCAGCGGCCCCTGCAATAGCTGCCGCAACTGCTGCCGAACTGCTGCTCGTTGTGGCAGGAGTGGCAACCAGAATAATATCACCGATTAAAGCACTTTCAAGGGCCTCAATATAATCCCACAAACGCGGCAAGCTGTACCGCTGCCGACCTATTCTAAAGTTAGCGACTTCTGACATTTAAAAATACCTCCCGAAATTAGATTTTAAAAATAAAAGGACGGAATAAAACCGCCCCTTTATTACAGAATAATCTAGCTGTGCAATTTATGCTTGAACTGGACTATTCTAACGTTTTTAGCCTCATATACCCGCAACCAGTTAGCGGCTGTTGCAAGCTCGGTATTTGTGGGAGAGCTGCCAGCAACAGAGCTAGAGGTAAACTTAACGCCTCTGGGATGAAGGATAAAATGCCGCCGATTAATCAGAATATCATCACCCTGCAAACTATCGCGGTCCGTTTCGGTCGGTACAGGCGCACCACCTTCACCATATCCAACAGCCCCCGGACCAAACAAATAGGTTGTGTAGGTAGTACTAGAAACCGGACAATCATCATCCTCAACAATTCTTTTACCCAAAAAGGTCTTAATGGTAGTTTTACCCTGGCTATCAGGAATATAATCAATCAAGTCAAGTTTAGCCAAACTGGCAACTGTTGCGCTGTGCATCATAACAGCAGTTAGCTTTTCGTGTGCATCACCCAAAAGAGCCTGGGCGTCAATAAAAGTGGAGGCTGTAATATTTGCAGCGTCTCCTGTTTCGCCTGAAATATCGAGCGCATTGCCCGCCATACTAGCGGCCCCAAAAATCCCCTCTAGAATTTTCAACAGGATGGCCTGCTGGCGTCTGGCCCAATAAGCGGCCACGAGGTCCCCAACTGCCCGCATTGGATCATCACCTGCAAGTGCTTTTGCAAGGTCATTAGCTCCCCACGCACGACCACGCATAAGCAAAACAGCTACGTCCTGCGCGGCTGTAATATTGCCAGCAGTTAGCGGGCTAGTATCTGACAATACTTCATCGTCTCCGGTCAAATCCTGCCAAAACGGCATATTAATAAGTTTTCCACCACTGGCGGCAAGTTTATTAAGTTCCGGGCTAGTTTCTACAATTCCACTTTGAACGAGTGCAGACAATTCAGCAGTCTTTTCTATTGTGTAGGGGTTAAAAACCTCCGGTACAACCACATTAGTAATTCTAGTTACTGTCATTTTTGATCTACCTCCTAAATTTTAAAAATTATTTTTGGGCTTGTGCTTTATAACGTTTTGCAAGTTCTGGGTTTTCTAACAGAATCTTTCCCTGCTCTGTTAGATTAAAATGTTCTTTTGACCACGGGTTTTTATCATTCTTTCCACCGGGTTTACCTGGCTCCGGTGAACGCCCACCATCTTTAAACTTTTCATCAACAGCAGTTTCAAGTTTTTTCTGGAACGCTGCCTCTAAAACGTCTAAATTTAACAACGTAGTTTCCTCATCTTGCCCCACAAAATAATTAATCAGTTCAACAGGTAAATTCTTTTGTGTTGCAATCTGAACAGCTTTATTTGAAAGCTCTGCCTTTAATCTGGCGGCTCTTTCTCTGGTTAATTCATCCTCGATTTTCCGTAGTCTCTTTTGCTCCTCTGTTTCATCTGGATATTTCTCTTTAATCTTTTCATCCAGAATCCCCGGCAGGGTTTTCTCTTTCCATGTTTCCAAGCCTTTAGTAAAATGCTGATCTAAAATAGGCTGTATAAGTTTCTTTCCTTCTGTCGTTTCAACAAAAGATTTAACATTCTCTTTAGTCAAAATCAGATTTTTTAGATAACTTTCGACCTCTGAATCTGACTTATTTTCATCCAATACTTTCTTTACATCATCCAAACTCATATATTATTTAACCTCACTTTCTCACATAAAAATAACGCCCCGACTAATTCAAAATTTAAATTAATCAGAGCGTTATTAAATGATAATTAAATTTTAGCTCTTTATTTTTTACCCTTGAGAATCTTTAAAAATTCCTTCTGGGTTATAGGCTCCTCATCCAGCGGTTGATCTACAACATCACCGTATTTAGTTCTTAAAATTTCCATCTGCTCATCAGAAATTTTTTCTTTTCCGATCCCGATCCCATTTTCGCCACCTTCATTTTCCCAACGTTCCAAAAGTGGGATCTGTTTTCCTGGCTCCTCTGGAATCTCAATCAAATCTTTTTTATCTGGCATTCTCACCGCCCCCTGTCGTATTTACATAATAAAAGGATATAATTCGGCCAATATAGTTATTATAGCAAATATGAAAATTCCTGTCAAATTAGAAATAAAATTTTTATTTTGTCAAGGCAAGTTCTACAACCTCTAGTAAAAATGTTTTTGCTTTTCCTCGAACTGCTTCACTTGTTCCTGTGACCTCTTTAAAAGATAGTATTTTATATTTAGCATCTTTAGACATTAAAACCTCTTGCTCGGAATAATAACTTGATAAAAACTGAATTGAAGTACCTTGATTAACTTCACCATTCAGTCTAAAAACTAAAGCATGATCGGAATAAGGCCCACCACTTGCAAAATCTTTCGCTACACTTTCACTTGTTGACCATGACGCCATACCCTTCATATCAACAGGCTGATTATTTCTGGCACAATTTAAAATATTATCAGAGACATAATCAGGAACATGAATACCCCTTATAACCTGCTGCTGTGCATTGTCCCATTTTGGAGAATTAGCAATAAACCGTTCTATATTCTCTACGCCTTTCAAGGCATTCGGCCCCGCATTTTGCGGATCAAGGCAAGCTCGCCTCAAATCTGTACTAGATGTTCCTGAAAAATAACGAACTGATTTAGCCATTTCCCTGTATTCCTGCTCTGTAACCTTTAAATCAGTACCACCTAATTTATAACGTTCTATTGCTCTACTTAAATTATCAGTTTTATCATAATGATATTGAAAATCTGCATGGCCTGCCCTGACTATTTGTTCTATTGTCTGCTCTGCTGCCTGTTCCAATGCAACCTTTAAACCTGCTGTTTCTAAAACAGCAAAAGGAACAGGCGTCTTTCCTAGACTTTCTAACCATTCATTATACGTTTTATATTCCTCAACATAACTCTGACCCGTTTCCATATCCCTGTAACGTCTTTCTGTTGGTTCCAGCCCTGCTATTTCCCCTCTAACTGTACATCTACAATGTATATCCTCTTTGGCAACCCCTGAAAGCCCTGGACCTTTTGCTTTTATTCCTCCTGGCAAAATAAAATCTGCCTCTGCATCATCTACCTTTTGACCGTCCATATATTGATGGCTTTCTCTGGTTCGATCATCCATTGTAGAAACCCAAACCTTTTTAAATTTGACACCTTTTTCTTTTGAGACTTTATAACAATCCAGCGTTCCTTGAACCTGCGCTCTGTGCGTTTCTGTTGCTACAATCCGCTGCGCTTGTTTAAACCCCATATCCATCTGTTTTGAAAGTTTTTTAGCTACCTTTGCATAATCATCACCGTTTATAATACCTTGCGTTATAAGGCCTCTAATTTCCTTGTTAAGCAACTTTGTATTCTTGGCAACCCTAGAGGCCCAAT
>CAYNIX010000046.1:0-6518 GCA_964397535.1 uncultured Candidatus Saccharibacteria bacterium
CGCGGAGAATTTAATTCAAAACAGACACCCAATCCACAACCTGACCATGAGTGGAAGATTTTAAGTTCATTTGAGATTAATAAATCAGAAGTTCTACCGATAGAAATAAAATATATTATTACAGGTTAATAATTTGTAATAAATTATGTATTTTTGTTTTTGGACTACAGGTAGAATTAATCATTTCAATATCTTCTTCGGACAGTTGCGGGTCGGAGAGATTTTGGCTACCTAAAATAGGATACATAATCGAAGTTTCTTGATTGTCATGCTCGCGAGACAAGGCATGACCAAGCTCATGCATTAATACCAATCGGAGCTCATTTTGGTCTCCATAGGTATATATATTAATCATTACATCCTGCGAAAAATATTCTCCATTGGTAATAATCTTGTTTTTTTCAGTAGCAATTTGCTGGTTAAAATCATCAATATTATCGTTGTAAAGCTTTATTTGCTGATTTAAAATTGTCGCCATGCGGTTGATGGTCAGCCGCCGCTCGTCCAAGGCTTCTTTTTCGGCATTAAGGTCATTATATACGGCGGGTGGCGCACCACCTAAATTGTTCCAATAATTAACCTCCCTATTATAGTCTGATAGGTCTGCTTCGTAATCACGGGCCATATTCTCAAGCTTTGTTTTAAATTCGTCTATTGAGCCTGTAGCAGAATCAAATTCGGCGATTTGTTTCTTCATTTCATCAATTTTTTGCTGGCGTTCATCATAAACCAAATTAATCTCTAGCTCCGCTCCGTCGCTGTATTCAAAAACGGTTTTAGGAAATTTTTGATTCCAGCGATTTGCGGCATCATCTAGGGTAGATTTAAGTTCTTGGCTGCTGATGCCGAATCTGTCATCCACATTTCCGATTCTGTAAGCAATCGGCGTGCCGCACGGGTCGTAATAATTTAAATACCAATAAATTGAGCCCGAAATTAAAAAGAGCGCCAGGAATCCAACAAAAAATTTAAGCCCAAAACCGGCTCTCTTTCCGGCTTGGGTGTTATGGGGTACACCGCTGTTTATGTCACCGATCTCATCCATTACCTAATTATACCATTAATTTTTTTTGAAATATTAAAAAATAAATTTTAAAATTTGTATCAATTACGAAATACTTCCATCGCACATTACTTTTACTTCGGGCTCCCTAGCCATCCTATCCGCTTACGCGGAACCGCCGCTCGTAAAAGTAACATGCTCGTTTGTATTTCGTAATTCAAAGAAATTAATAAAATATTGGCTCTTGACAAGGATAAAAATTAAGAGTAATTTAAAATCAAGAAAAATGAATAAGCACTTCCCATCAATTGTTTGGCGGGGTAGGGAGGTCGGTATCAGCTTTCAAGAACCGACAAGGTTTTTTGCCCTCAAAAATGTAACAAATTACGACAATATTATCTCCAATAAAAAATCCACGGCAACCCCGTGGTTTTTTGTATGTCAGAACCTGCTAAGTACCTTTCAGGAATGGATAGATAAATATTTTGATCTTATAATCTATACAATATTTATAAATCGATATTTTATTAAACCGGAAGGAAAATTATGGGTTTTTTGAAAAAATTTCTGATTGGCATAATTATACTGTGCAACACTTTTATGCTACAGCTCAATAATGCCGATTTTTCTAAATATGCCCAAGCTTATGAGCAGAAAGAGGTCAAGGAATTGACTGAAGCGGAGAAAGAATTTGCAAAAATCCCCAAGGAGGGAAAGGTAGAGTTGGTAGAAAATCGTACCAAATACTCAAAAACATATTTAAAAAGCGATGGATCCAAGGTATTAATCTCGTCCTCCCGAGCTATGCAT
This sequence comes from uncultured Candidatus Saccharibacteria bacterium, assembly GCA_964397535.1. Taxonomy (GTDB): domain Bacteria; phylum Patescibacteriota; class UBA1384; order XYA2-FULL-43-10; family XYA2-FULL-43-10; genus CAYNIX01. Next base: position 1,814 of record CAYNIX010000046.1, read on the forward strand.
TATAGCGTCAAATATACCGGTGATTGGACCGATGTTGATACAAAATTAGTCGACGATATGTCCAATTTTTCGTCTAAAAATAATGGTTGGCTAAGAAACTCAAGCAATGAATTTGATCTTAATATTGCAAAAAATCCATCCGAAATGCTTTTTTCGATATCTAAAGACGAAGAGTCAGTCTCTGTTTCTCTAGACAAGCCCCGAAAAAATTCAAAAGGTTTAAATCTCAATTTGGATCCCGATAGTTTATTTGGGGTGAATTATTCAAAAATCACCGATAATAGTGTCAAATATTCGAACGTGTGGCCCAAAACTGATATTAAATTATATTCTACCGCCAATGGCATAAAAGAAGACATTGTTATAAATCAATATACAGGCCAAAATGTCTTTAACTTCAAACTCAATACATCAGGTGTAAGATATGAAAAATTTAACAATAGCGGGTATTATTTCTATAGCCTCAAAACAGACGAGCTAGCATTTGTTATTCCCCCGTTTGTGGCCTATGATGCGGAATACAATCAAAATCCCGAATATCAAAACATATTAGAAGAGATAAATTCGGAAATAACTGAAGTATCCGGAGGCTATAATATCTCGATTGAGGTAAACCGGGAATGGTTATCGGATAAAAACACAAAATATCCAGTAATAGTAGACCCGACCATAATTTCCCAGCTTGGTTATGGTGAAGATACTTATGTTCAGTCAAATTACCCGAATTATAATATGTGGGTAAATTCCGATATGTACATCGGTAAGCATCCAACGAAAGGATATGCGCGTGCTTTCATTCCATTTTTTATACCTGAAAATTTAACCAATTCAAGAATATTGGGAGCTAATTTTTCGACTTGGCAAACATATTCTAATTACCCGGGCACAGGAGTAGAATCCGTCGTGAATGCATGGCTTGTAACTGATTTTGATTGCAAGCAGGTATCATGGAATAATCAGCCTGAATTCATTGGTATCGTTGGCCAATCTGCTGAGTTAGCCAACACTATTATCAATATTGATGTAACTGGTGGAGTTAGGCACTGGTATGTGGATAACAATTGGTCCGGATCAAAAATAGGGGCATTCGGTTTCGTTGCTAATGATACTGGCTACAATGGTTATCGTATCTGGAACGCCGAAAATAATCCGAATACAGACCGAGATCATGAGCCGCGCTTAACAATTAACTACAATGATTACAACGCAGAATATTATGTGAATGGCTCAATTAGCGGTGTTGCCGGGAATGTTGTTGAAACTCCAATAACTGTAGCGAACAAAGGGCGTAACTGGTGGGGCGCCTCTAATACAGCCATATCTTATCATCTATATGATTCCAGTGGCAGACAAATCATAAATGACGGGGAAATAGTTTATTTGCCTAGAGATGTTGCGCCAGGTGGAGACCAAGTGACGGTAATGGCAAAAGTGAAATTGCCAACTTCTTCTGGTAACTATACCATTCGCTGGGATTTAATACAGCCCGGGATTACCTGGTTTTCGAGCCAGGGAATTGCGACTTATAACCAATCACTCTCGGTTTCCATTCCTTCCTTTTCTTCAGTCACTCACCTCGGTACGGAGCCCTACTACCCGATGCTTGGCTCTATAGATTTGGCTACAGGCAACATGTCTTTTACTTCAAATGACCTATCTGTACCGTCAAATTCAGGGGGAGTTGAGGTAACTAGATCATATAATTCAAGTGATTTGTCGAAAGAGTACTTACACGATAACGAAGGATTTATTCGATCATGGTTAATAAACGGCATATATCGTGATAGTGATAATAATCAATTATTAACTAAAGATTATCTTGGACAAGATGCTAAAACCAGGCCGAATGAAAATTTCGCAAGCTCTAATAATTTATGGTTTAGCTATACCAGTGACTCAAAAGTAATTGATTTTCAAAATGCGTTTTGGCAAAAGGGTTTAGCCCAAAACTATGTGGCTAGCGACTGTGCCTCCTATGCCCACTCTTATATCTATTCCGATACAGATCGTAATGTGTTGCTAAAACTGGGTTCAGACGACGGCTTAAGCGTGTGGTTGAACGGTTCGAATATTATTGCGAAAGATTATGGAAGACCGGCGGCGGAAGATCAGGATATAATTAGCACAATACTCAAACAAGGATGGAACTCCTTATTAATTAAAATCGTAAATCATAGTTACGGCTATCAAATGTTGGCTCGCTTTACAGATTTGAATGATAAACCGATTACAGGATTAAGATATTCTTTAAATAATCCGCATTTATTCCAATACCAGAGCGTTCTTGGCAAAAACTGGATGATGAATTTTGAAGAAAAAATAGTTGAAGGCGATAGTCAAAGTATATTTTACAAAGACTACACCGGTACGGTTAATCTATTTTATAAGCTAAGTAACGGGTCATTTAGTCGACCCCCAGGTGTAACTTTTGATCTTATTACCAATCCAGATGGGACATACTCCATAAGCTACAAAGATGGCACTATAAAAAAATTCAATGCCAAAGGCAACCCGGCCTACATTTTGGATAGGTTCGGAAACAGGACACAATTCAAATATAATATTAATTACCAGTGTGTTAGGGTGGAGAACGGCTCAAGAAACATTGCAATCTTTTATAATCCAGATGGTTCTTTAAAAAATATTCAAGATCAATTAGGAAATATTTACGGTTATGCTTACGAAGCATTAAGTGACGGCTCAAAAAGATTTGTAGGGGTAAATTACCCGAACGGTTCGAAGCATCGTTATTCTTATTTAAATGATCAGTCCAATAAAATTACTTCATTTATTGATCAAAAAAGTAATGTAACATCGTTTACATATTCCACAGATAAAATAACCGCTGTAACGGATGCTTTAGGGAATGTCACATCTATAAATTATCAAATCGGGAAAAGCGAAGTAATTGATGCACTCGGCCGAAAAAATCTTTATGAATTTAATCAAGCCAATTTATTATTCAGATACACCAACGCCAAAAATTATCAAGAGTTTTACCAGTATGATGCAAGATATAATTTGATCTCCACTACTCCGGTTTTGCCGGAAAATGACATGTATTATTATAAATACGGTTATTCCTATGACGCAAATGACAATTTATTAAGTGAAACCGATCCATTGGGAAATAAAACCCTATATACATATAGCGGTAATGATTTAATAAAAGCCACTTCTCCGGAGGGGCAAACTCAGCAATATTCCTATTCAGGTGACTCAAGAAGGTTGTTACTTGCGGCCACAGACGCCAAAGGGCAAACCGTAAGATACGGCTACGATGACATTGGACGCGTTACATATTATAAGAATGAAAAGGGCGAGCAAACTACATATGCTTACAATACTGATGGCGATTTAATAAGCCTTACTTCGCCCAAGGGTGAGATATCCACCTACGCATACGATATTATAGGGCGAATTGCCAATTTTAAGTCCCCGCTCGGTAAAATTGTTACTTATACATATAACAATATGAACCGTCTCAATAAAATTACCGATGCTTCCGGACTAACCCTAACGTATTGGTATGATTTAAACGGCAATGTAACCAAAAAAATATCACCTAGCGGAGCAGTAATATCATACACATACAATAAAGCGAATCAGCTTATTAAAGTAACCGATCAAATTGGCGCAACAGTTGAACACGAGTATGACAAAGTAGGAAATCGTATTAAAGTAATCGATGCTAAAGGAAAAGCCAACACCTTTGTGTATGATGAGCTAAACCAGCTTATTAGCAAAACCGATCCTATGGGCTACGTGTCTAATGTAACCTACGACCGCAACGGAAACGTAGTTGCCATAAAAGATGAAAACGGCAATACTTCTATTAACTCTTACGACAAAAATGGCGCCGTAACTTCGACCTCTTCTCCCTCCGGCAGTTCAAATTATTCATACGATAAAAACGGCCAACCCATTAAAGCCAACTTTACCCAGGGAGGTGAATCGGCCAATATTACATACGATAATAATGGAAATGCGACTTCCATAAACTCAAATATCACCGGACAAAAAAATGTAGTTCTAAACATTGCCAATCAAGTTACAAAATCTACCACACCAACTAATAATATTAATTACACGTACGATACTAACGGAAGCGTTAAAGAGATTACTAATACTTTAAAAACCGGTTCTCAAATAGGAAAAATTACCTTAAATCGCGATGCCGAAGGCAAGTTGGTCGGCCTAGTAAATGCCAACGGAGAAAGCATATCTTATTCCTATGATTCCTCTTTGCGTGTTAAACGTCTAATCGACAAGTCTGCCACAGGTGTAATTGGGGTAGATTTATCATATACTTATGATTCTGAGTCAAATATCATCTCCGAAACAAACAACCTTCCTTTTGTGGGTGAACCGGGTACTTGTGACCAATATACATATCCAAGCGCAACCTATACGTATGATTCTCGCAACCAGCTCGTATCGGATCGCTTTGGTTCATATACCTATGATTTGATGGGAAATCGCACAACAATGACTCAAGGCACTGCAGTTACTAGTTATTCATACGATGAGTCCGGTAGTGGTAATCGTCTTCAAACAACAACAAATACCGATGGATCAACTGTTAAGTATGAGTATGACAAAGCCGGAAATGTGATAAAAGAAATAAACTCTGTAACCGGAACAACCACTTATCTCTATGACGAAGACGGTTATTTTATTAAAGCAACATTGCCAAATGGCACCA
>CAYNIX010000047.1:0-6430 GCA_964397535.1 uncultured Candidatus Saccharibacteria bacterium
TTAATGGCTCCACAGCTCAAACTGTGACAACAAATTCTCAATCCTTTAACAATTTTACTGTTAACAATACCGGCAGTGATGGCGCAAACGATAATATTACTATATCTGGTACCCTTGATGTTAATGGGACATTTAATATTACAAACGGTGATCTGGTTTTATCAACCAACAACCCTAATATTACCTCTGCTTTAAGTTTAACGATAGGATCGTCAGCATTTGTTACCAAAGGAACCGGTACATGGACATTTGATAACGGCACTACTTCGACTTGGACGGACAATACTGCGAGCGGACAGGATTTGGGAAGTGTAATCATAGACGGCTCAACTAAAACCATAAATCTTGGGTCTAGTGTTAGGGCTACAACGGTTACTGTAGGCGCCGATGATACTTTTGGGCTTGGTTCTTCGGGCTATACTCTATATATAACAGGCTCGGGCACAGCTTCATCTAGGCCGTTGCTTTTAAATACTGGTGCAACCCTAAATGAGGGCACAAACTCCACTATAAAATTTTTAGGAACCTCGAATACTGAAATTCAAAGCGAGTCTTATAATAACGTTGAGATTGCGCCGGCAAGCGGATCGCCAAACTATGATTTAGGACTCGCTACCAGTGATTCCAACGGTACGGCCTATAAAGTTAATGATGCATCAAATTTTGGTGCGCTGCCGGGTGAAGGAAAACAACTTGTAAGAACCAGCGGAGGTATATTATATGCAATTCTCAATGATGGAACTTATGTCGAGGTGTGGAAATCAAGCGACGGTTCAAGCTGGTCTCAACAAAATGCTGCAGCAGCTCCAAGCGGAGATGCGGCCGATGGAGTGGCTGCGGCCATTGATGGCAATGATGATATTCATATAGCTTATTCAGCCGGGACGGATCTTTATTACGTAAAATTTGCCACATCAACCGATACTTATGGCACACCGGAATCAATCTATTCTACCACTACTGCATCAATTCACGATATAGCCGTAGATTCGCAAAATATTCCTCACGTAGTTCTTTATCATGCAACCAACAAAAATTATTTAGTATATACTAATAGGATTTCTGGCAGTTGGAAAACACCCGTTCAGATATCTCTTGACAATGTTAACGCTTGGATTTCGTGCTCGATAACAATCAATGCTGGTGATTTACCGGTTATTGCCGATATTTTGACCGCAGATACGAATTTAAATGTCTGGCTTGGAAATGACAACAATGCTACGAGCTTTACCGAGGCCAATCCCGATACATCTATAGCGCAAACCGCAACTGCGGCTGATGTGGCTTTTGATGCATCAGGCAATACGTGGGTAAGCTACGTTGACGACACAACAAACTATGCCACTTTAGCAAAGCACACAGCTGGGCAAGCTTGGACTAGCGGCTGGTCTACGACTTCTAACAATAATGTAGGCTCTCGTCCGAGTGTAGCAATTGCTGGAACCAATATTTATATGTTTTACGAAGATGACAATGACGATATAGTTTATGATGTATATAACGGCGCCTCATGGGCTGGAGAAACATCGCTGGCAACAGGTACTTATCAGGATGTTAAAACCAAATGGTCGTACAATTTTAATAATGGTGGAAATACCAGAATAGGTTATTTATATTCAGATAATACAGACGTTTACTGGAATAATTTAATACTTGGTGCCGATGCGGCCGGAACTTTTTTAGCTAACAATTTGACCATTGGTGATGGATCCAACGCGGTGACGGTGTCAGCGAACACTCATGATCCGACATTAGATATTAATGGTAATCTTACAATTCAATCCAGCGCAACCTTTACCGCTTCAGCCACAGCTACATTGTCGATTGGAGGAAATTGGTCAAATGCAGGAACTTTCAATCACAGCTCTTCAACAATAGATTTTGACGCGTCAAGCGGTTCCAAAACAATCGATAGTGGTGGCACTGGTAGCGGGAAGGTTTTTAATAATCTCCATTTTGAGAATGCAAGTGGCGGTTGGACATTTCAGAATAATGATATTAAAATTGTTGGGAATTTAACTATAGTTTTAGCCAGTTCCTGGACGCTAGATTCGGGGAGAACCCTCGAGATAGATGGTATTTATACAATCGCCGCAAGCGAAACGAGCCATACCACATGGACCGGTTCAACGCTATATTTAAATTCCGGAACTCCCTATACCGTCGGTTCCAAGACTCAAAATGCGGAAACTTATGGAACTTTGCAAATAGGCGCTAATACAGATGTAAGGATGTGGCAATCATCTGCAGCAAGTGTTAGTGTAGACTCCACCGGATCGCTGGTTTCTCAAGACCATGCCGGAACAAATGGTGATATTTATCTTTGGGGCGACTATCATATTTCAGGAGATGCAAATTGGTCTTATGCAACAGATTTTGATGGTACATCGCTATCTGGTGGGTCGGAAAGGCAGGTAGATGTCAGAATTGATCCTTCTGCCAAAATTTCTATAGAATCAGGCGCATCACTAAATGCCGTGGGTATATCCGGAAACCGTTCCTCTGTTTCACGTCAAGGAGCAAGCAATGGCTATGAAATATCTTGTTTGAGTGGTGGCACCCTGAATTTGACTTATACTGATTTTGACTACTTGGATGGAGCATTGGGACTCGATATCCAAGTTGGATCAATCGTTACTTCGTTGGATTATACTGATTTTGATAATCTTGTCGGTACAGCCGGAAGCGCGGATGCATTTATTACGGTGGCAACAAGCGTAATTGGAAGCGCATCAAAAACCATAACGGGAGTAAATTTTGACAATACCGGCAGCGGGGCTGAATTTAACGTTAATCGTACGGGCAGTGACGACACGGGATATTGGGATTTTGACGCATCTACAGGCTCGTTTGATGGAGAAAATTATGATGGTTCAGGCGGTAGCAATGAAGCATCGCCAGGCATGCTTAAATGGGATGATTCGGTGACTACCATTACGGTTTCGGGAACTGTTTACACCACTGAAGACAAGCTATCAAATATTGGTGCGAACAAAACTTTAGCTTTATCGGTAAATGGTGGAGCGGCCACAACCGTTGAAACAACGACAGGCGGTATTTTTGAATTTACATCGGTTGTAATGGTAGCTGATTATACCGTTGCAGTTTACATATCTGGTGAAACTGAAACAGGTTCATTCATTACTCAAGCACAAGATGCAGTAACGTCAATAACCGGAATAGAAATGTATACCGGAAACATTGTAGTGTCTCATCTAACTGCGGGGCCCATGACAAACTTATTGCTCGCTACAGCTGATAACGTTTCGGATAGTGATCTTCTGGTTTCCGTTGATGGAAGCAATATCGCGACTTTTGCCTCAAATAACACTCTTTGGATCGAGTCCGGGAAAACATATACTCCCGGAGCTGAAGTTGTCACTGGGGGCGTAAATATTGATGGAACTTATAATCCTTTATCGAACAATATGACGATACATGGTTCATGGGATGCAAACGGTGGAAGCGTAGATACCTCCGGAACTATTACCTTTGATTCGCCAAGCGGCACAATTTCAATCGGTTCTAATGGGTTGTCATTCACTAATATTGTTTTAGATGATGGCGGTGGCGGGGCTACGTTTAGAATTACAACAGCACTGGATGTTAATGGCACCTTTACTATTACGAATGGTACTTTGGATCTTGATTATAGCGATCCTACCGTAAATATCGCCGGAAATATTACCATAAGCGCAGGTGCCATTACAAAATCATCAGCCAATTCGCTTGTGACATTTGATGGTGACTTAACATATAGTGACAGTGCTGGAGTAAATTTTGGAGATGTACAAATTGGTACATCACCGGATACTACAGAATTATCGTCGGATTTTATATGCGATAGTTTAACAATTGCTGCGGGTGATCGTGTAAACACCAACGGTTATGATATTGATTCCGCCGGAGCTATAACAATAAATTCGACTGGAATTTTGGATGCAACAGATGATGTAGCCGGTGATGGAAGCTTGATAAACCTCGGCGGCAACTGGGCTAATTCCGGCAGTTTTACCAAAGATACGTCAACAGTTACTCTTGATGGCACTGGGAGCCAATCTATAGCATCAAATTCTTCCGCATTTAATACAGTCGTGATCGCAAACTCATCAGCAGAGGTATACACTTCCGATGCTTCCGATATCACTACCCTGAATATTAATTCTAATACAATTTTTGATATAAACGGACAAAATTCGACAATTGGCACTCTTTCGAATAACGGTATTTTTAGATTACAGGGCGGCGAAACTACTGTAACCATCACAAATAAAGATACCGATTCCGGCACAGTTGAGTACGACGGCACAGGAAGTTATACTGGTTTCAAATATGGGAATGACTATTTTAATTTAAAAATATCCGGAACCGGTTCTTCGCACACGTTGAATGCTATCCTTAACACAAAGGGCTCTTTTACAATAACGGATGGTACAGTTTCTACTAGCGGAACAAATTATGCTGTGAATATCGGTGAGTCAACAACAACTAACGGGGCTTATTCTCAGAGCGGTGGAACCTTTACGGCAAATGGCTCCGCAATTGTTTGCTATGGAAATTTTGCCGTGACTGGGGGAACATTTAATGCTAACACTTCGACACTTACTTTGGATGCAACCGCTTCAGATCTTGCATTAAATACAAATAGTTATTCACTCAATAACGTAGTATTCAAGTCCGATTCATCGGCTGCAGCAAGAATTGTTACTTTGGGCAGCGGAGCTTCACAAACTCTGACTTTTGCTGGATATTTTTATCTAAATGCTGCCAATACCCAAAATTTGGATGTAACTGCGGATACTTATAATCCCGATATCAACATTACAGGAGTGCTTGATTATACGGGAGGCGGTAGTGGATCTGAAAAATTATGGTACGGAGATGGAACCTGGACACTGGCAAACACAATAAACGTAACCGGTGGCGGCGGAGTAGATGTGGGAAATTCGCTGTTTAAGATGACTAATACCGGTAATATTGCTGCATTAGGAGTCACATTTTATGATTTAGAAATAACCAGCGGTACGCGAAATATCACCCCAAACTCTATCAATACTAGCAATAACTTGCTGGTTAAAAATGGCGCAACACTAACCGGAAGTATTGGCTTAAGCGGCGCTACATATGCAACTATAGAAGATGGTGGAGCCTTTACATCGGGATCTTTGACATTATCAAACGGACCAACCTTGTCTGCAACCGGTACGATTGGCGCAGATGTTACATATTTTGATTATTCCGCCGATGGAGTAATGACGGCAAGAACTTACGGAGGAAATGTTTCAATTGTCGGAGGATATGCGTACAAATGCGTCATGGAGAGCGGTACGCATACAATTGACGGAAATCTAGAAATTAGAAATTATACGGCAAGTTCCACAATTACCTTAGACGCATCAACATATGATCCGACGGTTACTTTAGCGGGCAATATTTCATTTAATTCATCAGCTGGTTCGGAGATACTTCTAGCCGGCGATGGAACCTGGTCTGTGGGTGGAAACATAGACTTTACATACGGAACATTTACCGCCAATTCCGGTAAATTCATTTTAAATGGCACGTCTACCCAAACCCTTTCCGGTACCATGACTGGCGCATCCGCATTTTATGATCTGGAAATTACAAACTCAAGCGGCGCTGATGCATCTGATGACGAGAGAACTGATTTTGTTCCCTCCGTTGATTTTGCCGCCGCCGCTGATTCAACCGGAACATTTACTATTACAACCGCCTCGGTTAGAGTTGAGTGGAATTCCGGTTCAACCTATGCTTTAAATAATATCAATTGGAACGGCCAGGCTAGCGGCACCAAAATATTTTTTAGAAATTCCGAAGCTGCCAATACATGGCTATTAAAAGTAACCGGTACTCAAACCGCGGTCTCATATGTCAATGTTTCAAGGAGCGATGCTTCTGTGAGTGGTGGCAGCCAAATAGATGCCGATGACGGTACAAATTACGATGGAAATTATAATACCAATTGGCTGTTTCCGCCTCCCGGCATCTCCATTTCCGGCACGGCAGATGGAAATGAAGGAGCTACCGTTAAAATTGCTGTTAATTCAAGCGAGCAAACCGGTAAAACAGCCACTATATCTAGCGGTAATTTTACTATCAATGATGTTGCTAAGCCCTCCGTAGGAGCTATTATTACCATTTGGATTGATAGCGTTGACGATCAATACGAGTCAACTTGTATTGGTAAATACAACGGTGCAGATCCGACCGTATCCGGCATGGTGCTAAATACCAATGTCTTATCTATCGGCTCAAGCGAAGATCAAAGCTTAACCATATCCGACCTTGACGATTGGACCAATGCAAACTCCGAAGATGTTATGCATACCGTTACTGGCTCCGGTACCATTTTAAACGTTGACGGCGCAGGCTCTTACTCCACCGAAAAGATAGATATTTTAGGCGGTGA
>CAYNIX010000048.1:0-6396 GCA_964397535.1 uncultured Candidatus Saccharibacteria bacterium
CGGTTTTATTACTACCCTACGCTCTCGTCCCTCCCCTTCGCTCGACGTCTCAACGTCTGCAATATTAGCACATGTCATGTGAATGATGCGGCGCTCATATGCGGACATGGGAGCAAATATCTCCGGTATGCCGGTTGCTAACACCTGATAAGCCTTATCGCGAGCAGTGCGAGTTAAATTCGAAGCCTTCTTTTTTCGATACCCCGATACATCAACAACTACATCAAATTCGTTATCCCGCAGTAAATCAGCCAATAATAGCCTTATCACGTGCTGAAGTGCCAGCAAACCCTCTCCGCCCTTGCCGATAAGTAAAGCCGGAGAATCTACATCATAATTAATAATGATGGCTCTGTCTTCAAATACCACAATACTGTCGCCCTCGAAACCCAGCATGTCCAATACTTCGTCAGATTTTTTCTTAATTTCCGGAATAATTTTTTCCATAGCGGCGCTCCTTATATCAATAAGTTATATGTCTTAGATTAGAATACAACAAAACTAGCCTGTGTTCAACACGCGATGTAAAGAATAAATGGATAGGGAGCAATTTTTAATTAACCTAATTGATCTAAATATGGAATAAGGTAAAGAATTTCTAATTTCTAATGTCGAATGTCAATTCTCGACAGGCTCGAATTGCCCTGAGCCGCAGTCGAACGGGCAAATGAAACGTCAAAAAATAAAAAAATTCTAATTGAGATAACTACCCCCTACTCGCTACCAACTACTTACTATTTAATCTGTGTTACCGCCGTGTCTTACCGTGTGCTTACTATGGGTTTTCCCAGCAGTCCATTTGTGATAATTTGTGTTCAAGATTTGTGTAATTACAGTTTCTCTAGTTCGAAATGTTTGCCTTCAATAAAGCCGGGTTTTTCAAATTTATGGCTGGTTTTTTTGTAGCCGGCGCGTTCTATGCTGATCTCATCGCTAGAACTATCGGTTTTTATCAGTACCCTGCCCTTGTAATCTGTAACCAAAGTTTGTTTGAGTTTACCATCTTCGCCCGAAATTCTAACCAAGGCCAGATCCACAGGCTCGCCATGATATTTTTCAATAACTTTTGAAAATTTCACAAGCCTGTTTTCAATCACCAGCTCTAAAAGCCAAATGATAAGATATGACCCCAACAAAATATAATTTGTGGTGCTTGGGATATAATACAACGCAGCGACAGAAAAAGCGGTGCCCGCAAACATTAATATCAATCTGAAAGTGTTTGACAAAAATAGCGCCCTAATCACTCCGGGCTTATGGCCCAAAGCCCTTGCCGACGGATCCATGGCGATACGAAAATTAATTACGCCCGATTCGTCAAGTTGCAACGGTTGGCCGATATATATGCTCGTGTCGTGCCCGATATCGCGCTTGGCATATTCGGAAGGAAAGACAAAGCCCCGGCAAGTCGCACTTAAAGCATATTTTCCCTCGCGAGCTACAAAATAAAAGTTACCCTTGGTATCACTTACCGCCGAAGACAATAATTTCATCTCCGGATAACTGAATAAATTTACTACAGCGCCGGCTATCGGTTTGCCGCTAGTCGCATCATAAACCTGGCCCATTTTACTTTTGTCCTTAACTTTGAAAAATGATGCCAAATAATTCCACAGCGCAAGCACGTATTGCTTAGCCGACATTTCGGCCGATAAAACGCTCCAGAAGGTGGTCAAAACCGAACCGATCGAAAGTAGAGTCGCCAAAGCCACCACGGCTAAAGGAAGGGGAGATTCGCTAGCCGAGACAAAAACCGAGAGAGCTCCACCGCCATTTTGACCGGTGGTGCTTGATTTATTTTTAGAACCGGATGTGGTGCTTGAGCCATTTTCTTGATTTATGGAATCTGCATTTATTTCATTACACTCTTCACCATCGGGGCAATCTACGGATTGGGAGGTGACGTTTGCGGTGGCGCAATCATCACCCGTACAATCACCGCTTGATGACGAAGAAGATCCGGTAGTTCCGGTAGTTGATCCTGACGGCAACGCGGCACATTGAGAGTCATTTGAACATTCATCGCTACCCGATCCGGAAACACTTTGGCACTTACCGCTTACACATGCCCTATGGCTTGCCGGCGGCAGATCCGGATCGGCCGGCGGTGACACCGGCGCAGTGTAATTAACCGTTAATTTGGGATGATTGGCAGCGCCATCGGAGCTGGTGATGAAGCTTGGCACATTCGGTGAGCTCGAAAGATAACGCAAGCTCATACCATAGTTTGCACTTAAGGATTGGGAGATTATAGAAGTCACATCAAAAGAATTCCAAGCACCTGCCGAGATGACTTGGCTACCGCTCGAGGCGGCATATGAAGGCTGGTTGTTCCAAGTAATAGTATTTTCCGACCATATGCTCGTAACCCGGTGCTTGGTTACTACCGTGCCTCCGCCAACGCTTTCAAAATATAATTCGAGAGTTGCCGAATTTATGGTGGAGCCGGCCGGTATGGCGGAGAGATCAAACTCCAGATATGAGTGGAAGTAGGCGATCATACCCTTGCCGAGCATCAATGTGGCGTTGCTGCCGTAGTTGCTACCCGAGCTGTCAGAGCCGCCGTAATAGTCCGACACAAAAGCATCTTTACCCTCCGAGCCCGGCTGCAATATCAAAGTTTCGGCGGCGACAACCTCATCGGCAGAATAACGGTTAAAATAAACCGCAGACATTAAAGCCCCGCACAGCAAAAGCACCAGTACCAAATAGGTAAAAAGATGAAATCTTTTATAAACGATCATTTCCCCTCACTCTTTTCAGTATAAAGTATTAAGTATAAAGTATCATGTATAAAGCTCTAAACCCTAAATTCTATACAAATTCAAAATCAGAAATCAATAAATCCAAATAAGCCTACCTACTAAAACCTATAACCTATCACCTAAAACTTTTTCTTATTTTTTTTTTTTCGTATTATTTGATACGTGATACTTGTTGCTATCTAGTTTTTCCTTATTGTGATCTCAACTCCCTTATTTTTGTCCTGTTTGTCAAGGCGTTTGTTCATAATTCTCGTCATTAAATCCTTTTTGGGCTTGTCCTTTTTCATTACATCGGCTGTCGTTTCGGGCAATTCCGTTTGATTGTTTTTGGTGCTCATATTGCTAGCCAAATCCGCAGATATCACCTGTTTCTTAATGACTTTGTTTACATAAACCTGTTGGCCGATGCTAAACAGAGTCGTTATAATCCAATACAAGGCCAATCCGGAAGCGAGCGATCGAGCAATAAAAATAGTCATAATAGGAAATATAAAAGTCATTTGTTTGCTCATCATGGCGGCGGGGTCGTTCTTTTTGCTCGGATCATTTTTAGGCATGGTCAAAAACGATAAAACCATTTGGGTGACACCGGCTAAAATCGGCAATATCCAAAGCTCCGGCTTGGACATATCAATACCCAAAAAGTGGGTATTAATAAACTCCGGTCGCGGCGTAAAAGAATAAAGAAGATTGTAATTATCGGTGTTGAAACCGATAAAAAAGACTCGGTACAAAATAAAAATCACCACGAGCTGGATAACCATCGGCCCGCAGCAACCCAAGGGGCTTGCTCCGGCCTCTTTATATAACCTCATAGTTTCTTCATTTTGTTTTTTGGCGTCGCCTTTGTATTTTTCTTTAATTTCAGCTAATTTCGGCTGCAACGTTTGCAGCTGGGTGGTAGCTTTTTGCGCTTTAATAGACGGCCACCACAAGGCGGCACGAATAATTATTGTCATCAAAATTATGGCCCAACCGATAGAACCGCCCGAAAGATAGACCAAAAATATCATTAAATTATAGAACGGTACATATAGAATTGATTTTAATACACTCATATTAACCCAAAAATTAAAAGCTAAAACCCAAAATATTTACATTATTTAACCCAAAAATAAAAAGCTAAAACCCAAAATATTTACATTATTTAACCCAAAAAAGCACTTTCTCAACAGATAAACCTTATATAATTCTACTTTTCCATCTTAATTATGCAGGACGCAATTATTTTAGATAATTCCTCTGCCTCTGCATATAACACCATAAGCTCTTTGGTGTTAAATTCAGAAGTTTCAATCAAAATTTTTAACCAATATCTTGTTTCATTAGCCGACTTAAGCGCAATTGTAAAAAAATTTTTGTAGTCTTTCAAGCTATTTGCGCCCCTAGACTCTTGAACATTGGCGCCAACGCTGGTTGCTGCGCGAATAAGCTGTTTAATAAGTATTTGGTCAATAAAGTCATATTTTTGTTTTTTATTTCTAAAATATTTAATAATTTCTATTGAGTATAATAAAGTTCTTTTTCTTATATCAAATTCCTTGTTCATATTTTTTGCATTTAAATATTTATCTTTTGGTTTTTGGCTTACAACTTTTGACTTATTTAACCTCGTCTAAGCCTCCTCGGCTCCACGGGTTGCATCTCAAAACACGCCACAGCCCTAAAAACGAGCCGACGAGTGCTCCATATTTCACTATAGCTTGTTTTGCATATTCTGAACAGTGGGGAACATATTTACAATAACCCCCCGGGTATTTATGCTTAAACCATCCATCATCAGGCGAAAGAGTTTTTTGGTATAATTCGATAATTTTAATTAATAGATATTTCATTTTCATTAGGGAGTAGTTAATAGATAGTAGAAAGAAAAAAGGATAAAGGTGAAAGTTTATAAAGTTTTAAAGTTCATAAAGTTTGTAAAGTTGAAAGTCAGAATACAGAATACAGGATGCAGGTTTTAGTTTCTAGGTTATAGAAGGGAAAAATCAAAACCGGAATAAGACAAATAACTTGTCATGTCGAGCCCATCCCGAAGCTTTCAAATAATCGTCATTTCGAGCCATCCCTAAGCATCGGGAGGCGAGAAATATACCCGATAGTATCCTTTCTGTTTTAAATACCCAATGTGTATATGTCTCCTTGTAAAAACCAGGGGGAGTCGACATGACGAGTTTATAAATATTTAATTATTTGAATTTTTAATTTGTTTAGAGTTTAGGATTTAGTGTTTAGAGTTTGGGATTTATTTAGATCAATTAAAAATTAGGTTAATTAGGTTAATTGTTAAATGACCTTTATTCATTATCTCCCAACACTCCAGCTTTTTTTAGCCCCTCTAAAACTTCTCTCTCAATTACGGAAAAATCGTAAGGGTAATCAAAAGGTTTCTTTACTTGAATCACCACATTGATATTTTGCGGAAATTCCGTCATACGCCCCTCGATTACCGCTCGAATGCGCCTTTTTAATCCATTTCGGCGGCTCGACCTTTTGTCAATTTTGTTTGATATTACAAAACCAAATCTAGGGGGTAGTGAGTAGCGAGTAGCGAGTAGTTTATTATTTTGGTTATTGGAAATTGATGATTGGTCAATATCTAACGGTTCATTTCTTCTTTTGTTCATTTGTTCTTTTGTTCCTAGGTCTCGTTTTGCGATCCTAATCGCAAAATGAGCCGTGTGTAATGGCCTCACCGTTTTAAATATTTTTAAAAAATCCCGATTTTGTGTAATTCGATTCTGTTTTGACAACATAATTTTCCTGTCATTGCGATCCGACCTAAGCGAAGATGCAATCTAATTTCCTTGTTAATCTTACCACAATTCGCCCTCAAAATCGAGGTTTGGTATAATTGGGATATGGGAGAAACAGAAACCCCACAATTTGATCATACCTATTCCGTCAGAACCGAACCACCAAGACAAGATGGTGAAAATGAAGATGTGGAAATGTCCGAGATCACTCCTCTTGATGAAGTTGATGGGAAAGAAGCTCTTGATGACCAAGAGCGAGCTTTTGATTCTTTATCAAGTTTTACTCAACATATTTCTGACACAAAGTCGCCTGAATCCAGCCGCCATTTTTTAGCCAGACTTAGCGAAATTGTCGCTGAAGCCGCCCATTCCCCCTCCGGCAAACTCAGCCTAGAATCACTAAAATCACTTGAAATAGAAATGGATAAAATCCCCGACCTCAAAGAAATTCAGGAAAAAGCCCACCAGGTACTTGAAGAAATGGGAGTGATATCGCAATCACCCGAAGGCATAATAATTGCCAATTTGGACGAAATCAAATCCATAAGACATGATAGGATAATGAAGCTAAGACAAGTTTTTGCATCAAAATATTATGGAAAGATGCAAATTATTCCGACTTTATATTATTGCTTTAAAGATTGCCATGTTATTTCGAAAGATGATTATGAGCAAGGAGTACGCGAAGGGAAAACTTTGTTTTATTCACCTTCATCTTCAGAGGAGGCCTTTGATGTTGATGCTATCAAACAAGCCGATTTTTATTTGGGTTTTTGGGAATCTACATCATTCGCAAAATCCGGTCAAGCCTACCCCTCGACTGAAGATCAGACGAATTTTACAGAGGTTGCGCTAGCTTGCATGATTTATCACCC
>CAYNIX010000049.1:0-6222 GCA_964397535.1 uncultured Candidatus Saccharibacteria bacterium
CCGTGAAAAATATTGGATTGAGATGCAGGAGAAGTTTGAGTCAGGAGAGGCAATCGCCGTCACTATTACCGATGCCAACAAGGGTGGCCTGATGTCGGAAGTCGGCGGAATCCAAGGATTTTTACCTGTTTCGCAATTATCTCCTAAGAATTACCCTAGAGTTGATGGTGGAAATAAAGATGAAATTTTAAATCGTTTGAGACAGTTTATTGGTACCGATATCATGGTTAAGGTTATAAATTGCGATAAAGAAGCCAATAAACTAATCTTTTCTGAAAGAGCAGTCAGCGCCAACGAGGTGCAAAACAAGCTTGAAATGATCAATGTAGGCGATGTGGTTAGCGGCACCATTACGGGTATAGTCGATTTTGGCTTGTTCGTTAGCCTGGATCCTCAACTTGAAGGCCTGGTTCATATCTCCGAAGTGTCGTGGAGCCGAGTTACCGATTTAAATAAAATATATAAAACCGGAGATCGTATTCAATCGATGATTATCGGCAAAGAAGATGGTAGAGTCTCGCTGTCTTTGAAGCGTCTTCAGGACGATCCTTGGGTTACTGCTGCCAAAAAATATAAAGTCGGAGACATTGTTGATGGCAAGGTAACCAAAATTACTCCTTTTGGAGCCTTTGTTTCACTGGAAAAAGGCATAGATGGTTTGGTGCATATCTCAGAACTTTCCAATGAACATGTTGCCGATCCCAATAAAATCTTGGAGCTTGGTAAAAACTATACTATGAAAATAATTTCTATCGAGCCTTCAAGCCACCGTTTAGGTTTAAGTCTCAAGGACGCGACGGAGCCGGCATCGGAGCCTAAACCAAAAGAAGAAAAAGAGACAAAGACAGCAAAAGTTGAGCAAAAAGAAGCAAAGACAAAAAAACCGGTAAAAAAAGTTAAAGAGGATAAAGCCGCCAAAAAGGAACCAAAAGAGAAAAAAACCTCAAATAGCGAAGCCCCAAAAAGCAAATCTAAACAGAAGTAGCTTTATTTTAAAGACTTACTCTAACTTTTTAATTTTTAGGTGATTATGATTATATCAAAAAACACAAACGGGGATTATCAAATTAAATTAAAAGAAACCTCTGCTATTTTTTCACCGAAAGATATTGAAATTGAAGGATTGAGATTTACGGGGCCTGGAGAATACGAGAGAAAGAGTATTTTTGTCGAAGGGATCAAACCGGATGGCGAGGGAACGATTTTTGTCGTTCATGCCGAGGATATTTCGCTTTGCCATTTGGCCGAAATTTCAAAGCCTTTGTCGGCTGAAGCCGTAAAATCTTTGGGAGATGTGGATATTTTATTTATTTCTATTAGCGATACAAACGGAATGAATCCCGACCAGGCTGAAAAAACCATTTCAACCATTGATCCGAGGGTCGTTATAATTATCAATTCGAAGGATGAATTGATAATTGAAAAAGCCAGTGGTAGAAAGCCCCAATTTGTAGAAAACTACAAAATTAAGAAAGCCGAGCTACCCAGTGAAGATCGCCAGGTTTTGGTAATTAACTAATTAAGCAGTGGATAAATATACTGAACTAAAAAAAGTCTTGGAGGGCAGGGCTAGTTTTTTGCTGATTGCACACGAGGATCCGGACGGAGATTGCCTTGGGGCAATGCTATCTTTGGGTGTGATTTTGGAGAAAATGGAAAAAAGGGTAGCCATGGTTACCAAAAACGAAATTCCCGGTTTATTGGATTTCTTAATCGGATCCGCCAATATCACACACGATTTTTTATTGGGAGATTGGCAAACAATCATTTTAATTGATAATGGCGATTTAAAAAGAACCGGTTTTGCCGCGAGAATTTTAAAAGCAAAAAATGCCGGCAAAATTATAATTAATATTGACCATCATCCGCAGAATGATATTTGGAAAATTGCTGACCTGAATTTGGCAAAAACCTCAGCATCTTCAACTTGCGAAATTGTTTTTGATATTTTTAAACAATTGGAGATTCAAATTACACCTGATATCGCTACTAATCTTCTTGCCGGTATTTATTACGATACCGGAGGATTTGTTCATTCGAACACCTCCGATAAAGTATTGAACATCACCAGCGAATTGTTGCTAAGCGGAGCAAATTTACGCAAGGTTTCAAGAAGTGTTAACCAGAGCCGCTCAGTTGCCATGCTCAAGCTTTGGGGCATAGCTTTGGATAGAATCAAAATTATCAAGAATAAAAATTTAGCATATACCGTTATCAGCCAGAGTGATATTAAAAAAACCGGCGCCGGAGAAGAAGATGTGTCCGGTTTGGTAAACTTGGTAAATACTGCTTCGGAAGCAGCGGCAACTTTGTTGATATACGAAACGAATGATGGTAAGATTAAGGGGAGTTTACGCACTGAAAATGACAAAGTTGACGTCTCAAAATTTGCTCAAATGCTTGGGGGTGGCGGGCATAAAAAAGCAGCCGGATTTTCGATCGCCGGTAAACTTAGCAAAAAGTCAGGGATTTGGCAGATAACTTAAGCTCGGGTGGCGGAATGGTAGACGCTCAGCACTTAAAATGCTGTGTCCTCTGGACGTGCGGGTTCGATTCCCGCCCCGAGTACCAATTTAAATCAAAAATTAAATATAAAAAATAAAGATTTTAGAACATTTCGAATATACGTTGTAATTATGATGAGGGGTATATGAAACTTAAAACTAAAATTACTTTAAGCATTGTATCGGTTTTAATAGTCGGAGTCATTACTTCGGGTTTCTTTCTTCTGCCGAGCATTTTGGGTGATGAAGTTTATCCCTTAAAATATGAGAATTGGATTGTCCAATATGGTGAGCAGTATGATGTTGATCCGGCATTAATAGCCGCCATTATTATGCAGGAGAGCAGATTTGATCCGAATGCTAAATCAAGAGCAGGAGCTAAGGGTTTAGCCCAGTTTATGGATGCCACCGCAAAAACCATGGCAGTGGCTACAGGCAGATACCCAAATTATGATATTTACGATCCCGAAACCTCGATACAATTTTGCGCTTTACATATTAAGGGCCTGCTTAACAGGTATAACGGCAATCTGGACGCGGCTTTAGCCGCTTACAATGCCGGTGGAGGCAATGCCGATAGATGGATACGGCTGGGAATACTAGGCAATATTCCGTTTGGCGAAACCAGAAATTATGTATACAAAGTTAAAAATTATTATTCTATTTATTTAAAGCTGTACGGTGATAATCGCTTGGCATCAGAAGAAACAAAGGTTGAGACAGTCAAAGTAGAAATTAAAAAACAAGACACATATACAGCTTTTTGGGGTATGTTTTTTAAAGACGTTTTTAAAGTAAATATTGCCGAGAGCCAGAAATAATAAAAATAATTCAGAATACAGAATTAAGGATTCAGAATTAAATAAACAGCAATATATATAGGATTTTATGTATTTGTAGTACTTATGACATCAAAAGAATTGCGTCAAAAATTTCTTAAATATTTTGAGGAACGTGGGCATAAAATACTGCCCTCTTTTTCTCTGGTTCCTGCGGAAATTGATCCATCGGTTCTTTTTACAACAGCCGGTATGCATCCGTTTAAGCGTTATTATGCCGAGCCAGATCAGGCTCCTTCGGCAGCAATAGCCACTTGTCAAAAGTGTATTCGAACCGGTGATATTGAAGAAGTTGGCGATGCTACTCACCTTACTTTTTTTGAAATGCTCGGTAACTTCAGCTTTGGATATCCCAGCAACAAAGGTTCTTATTTTAAGAAAGAATCAATTTCTTTCGCCTGGGAGTTTTTAACCAAAGAGCTTGGCATTGATATTGATAGAATCAGCGCCACTTATTTTAAGGGAGAAGACGATATTTCCCCCGATACTGAATCATTCGAACTCATAAAAAGTATTACGGGCTTAAATGACGATAAAATTATTGGTACCGGTAAAGACGAAACTTTTTGGTCTTTAGGTACCGAAAATTCACCCGGTGGTCCGACGGTAGAATTTTACATTGACGATATTGAAATCTGGAATCTGGTGTTTAATGAATATGTGCTAAAAAACGGCAAGTATGTCCCCTCTGAATTTAAGGGTGTCGACACCGGTATGGGGCTGGAACGGTTATTGGCCGTTTTAAACAGACAAGATGATGTTTATAAAACGGATCTTTTTTTACCAATTATCGAAAAATTGGAAGAAATTTCCGGTAAAAAATATCAAGAAAATAAAAAAGAATTTCGAATCATTGCCGATCATATTAAAACATCAATATTAATCTTATCAGAAGGTATGGTACCATCTAATAAGGGGGCTGGATACGTGTTACGTCGTTTGATAAGAAGGGTGATCGTTAAAGCTAAAACCTTGGGAATTGACCAGCAAATTTGTACTAAATTTATTGATCCAGTTTGTCATTCCGGACTTGATCCGGAATCTATAATGATTCTGAAACAAGTTCAAGGTGACATATATAAAGAATTGGAAAAAGAGGAGTCAAAATTTAGAAAGACACTCGATTTGGGGATGTCAGAGTTTCAAAAATGGTATAAATGGGAGTCCCAGCCAGATAAAAGGATAATTCCCGGGAGTGTGGTTTTTAATTTGTTTTCTACATTTGGTTTTCCAGTCGAACTTGTACGGGAAATTGCCAGAGAAAAAAGTTTAGAAATAGATGAGGACGGTTACGCGAATGAAATTAAGAAGCACCAGGAACTTTCTCGCACTGCTTCGGCAGGTATGTTTAAGGGGGGATTAGCGGATTCGAGCGAAGAGACCACAAAACTACATACGGCGGCACATTTATTGCTTGCTGCACTACGTCAAGTACTCGGAGACGGTGTGGTTCAAAAGGGTTCAAATATTACAGCCGAGCGCTTGCGTTTTGATTTTTCTTATGCTGAAAAAATGACCCCGGAGCAAATAAGTGAAGTGGAGAATATCGTCAACGATGCGATTGCTAAGAATTTATCAATAACCATGGATGAATTAAGTATTGATGAAGCAAAAAACTCCGGTGCGCATGGTACATTTGATGATCGCTATGAAGATAGGGTTAAGGTTTATACGGTTGGATTTTCCGGGGTTTCTGGATCTCCTTTCAGTCGAGAAATTTGCGGTGGCCCGCACGTTTCTAATACCGGTGAACTCGGGCATTTTAAAATCAAGAAAGAGGAATCCTCCTCCGCAGGTGTACGTAGGATTAAAGCCATCCTGGAATGATTCTTTTGTAAATTATGATCGTTTATGCTTTTTAATCTACGGAGGAGACACTCCTCCTCCGCAGGTGTACGTAGGATAAAAGCAATTCTAAAAAATAATCCCGTCTGTGATTTTTTGCTTATAGAGGTCTGGTAGCCGCGGAGGACTATGTCCCCCATTTATTATAATATCCGGGTTTTACATTACTTTGTGGTATTTATTACAGTGGTATTTACAATGGAGTGGAGCAAGCAGTATAATCATATTAAGAACTATAATCGAGGGGAATGTTTTGGCGTTATTCAGTTTTGGCAAATCTAAAAAAAATTATGCACTAAGCCTTGATATAGGAACCGAGTATGTTAAGGTACTTATTTTTCGTATTGAAGATGAAAAGGCTTATGTTGTTGGCAGCGGTATGCAGAAGCAGAGGCTTTCAGATATGCAAGGGGGGAAAGTAACGGATATCTCCGGGGTGATTAAAAACTGCGAAAAAGCGATCAACCAGGCAATTGAGGAAGCTGAAATTGCCCCGAGCCAATGCATCATCGGAATTGCCGGCGAATTGGTTAAAGGCACTACCACCACAATTCATTATCACCGGGAGGATCCTAATTTAAAGATTGATTTATCGGAGCTGAAAGCCGTAGTTGACCAGGTTCAGAAACGGACCTTTGATAAGGCGAGGGCGACGCTGGCTTGGGAGACAGGATATTCCGAAATAGATGTAAGATTGGTGAATTCAGCTATTGTGGATGTGCGGATAGACGGATATAAAGCAGTTAACCCGATTGGCTTCCAAGGACGAGATATGGCTATATCGATTTTTAACGCTTTTGCCCCGGTGGTACATCTGGGTGCCCTGCAGACTATTGCCGAAGAGCTGAATCTTGATCTACTAGCTATAACAGCGGAGCCCTATGCTGTAGCACGATGTGTGGGATTGGAAGAGCTGAGTGATTTTTCCAGTATCTTTATAGATATCGGGGGCGGCACTACCGATATTGCTGTGGTTAGAAGCGGAGGAGTGGAAGGCACTAGGATGTTTGCAATCGGAGGAAGGGTATTTACTA
>CAYNIX010000050.1:0-6197 GCA_964397535.1 uncultured Candidatus Saccharibacteria bacterium
TGACTACGTGCTCTCATCCTACGGCACTGGCGCTGTTATGGCCGTGCCTGCACATGATGAGCGCGACTGGGAATTTGCCAAGAAATACGGTATTAAAATAATTAAAGTTATTGAAAATGCTAATACAAAAGCCTCAATGACTGAAGATAAAACTAAAAACAATAGTTTGGGTCCCAAAAATGTTTTTGTTGAGTATGGTGTGTTAGTTAATTCAGAAAAATATAATGGCATGACTTCCAAAGACGCCATAACTAAAATTACAGAGAAATTAATTAATATAGGAGCAGGTGATTTTACAGTCAATTATAAACTCCGAGATTGGCTCTTTAGCCGACAGCACTATTGGGGTGAACCTATTCCTATCATTCACTGTGAAAAGTGTGGCACGGTACCATTGAATGAAAAAGATCTACCTCTCACATTACCTGCAGTTAAAAATTATAAGCCTACCAATACCGGTGAATCTCCTCTTGCCGTCATAAATGATTGGGTAAATACAAAATGTTCGAAGTGCGACGGCCCTGCTAAGCGAGAAACCGATACTATGCCAAACTGGGCAGGATCTTCTTGGTACTATTTGCGTTATTGCGATCCAAATAACAATAAAGAATTGGCTTCGATGGACAAATTAAATTACTGGTTGGCAAGCAATAAAGATGCCGGTCGCGCCCCCCGTAGCTCGCGGAGCGAAGGCGGGGTTGATTTGTACAACGGTGGTATGGAACACACAACTTTACACTTATTGTACTCTCGTTTTTGGCATAAATTTTTATATGATCTTAATGTGGTCCCATCACAAGAGCCATATCAAAAACGGATTGCACACGGCATAATTTTAGGCCCGGATGGCCAAAAAATGAGTAAATCTCGAGGTAATGTCATAAATCCCGACGATATTATTAAAGAATACGGCGCCGATGCCTTGCGCGCATACATCATGTTTATCGGCCCATATGATCAGGAAAGTGCCTGGAATACCAATGGTTTGATAGGTGTGTCGAGATTTTTGCAAAAGGTCTGCAATAATTTTGATAAAATCAGCGACACAAAAGATGACACTAAGCTTTTATCGGCCCTACACAATACCATAAAAGGAGTGACGGAAGATCTAGAATCTTATTCCCTGAATACTTATATCGCTAAATTGATGGAGTTTAATAATATCATGTCTGCGGCTCACAATATATCAAAAGATACTTTATCTATATTTGCCAGGCTTCTATATCCGGCGTGCCCATTTTTGTCTAGCGAGTTATGGCAAGAACATAAATTATCGAATAATGACATATCAGATAATGCATGGCCCAAATTTGATTCTGAATTTTTAAAAAGCGAAACTATCACGGTTATTGTACAATATGGTAAAAAGTTATTTTCTATGCAGGCAGATAACAATTTACGTGATGCAGAATTGTCAAAACTTATTGAAAGCGAAACTAAAAAGAAGTATGGACTTAAAAATAGTCATTTGTCGGTAAAAATTAAGCATATTCCAGGCCAATATCGAAAGATTGCGATCATTTCACATTAGGTCTTGATAAATTTAGTAAAATATGTAATAATATTATGTGTGTAATTTAACAGTAATTATATAAATCATTATGGCCGAACCTAAAAAAAGAACAAACAAGTCTAAACGCAATATGCGTCGTATGCATGACAAAATAAGTGCCGCACCATTAGTTTATTGCCCCTCCTGCCACGCCGCCATGCGGCCTCATAACATCTGCCAAAATTGCGGCACATACAAAGGACAAACCGTCATAGAAAAACCTGATGAAGTTGAAATAAAAGCAGATTCCAGCGATAAAAATAAATGATTATCAAATAGTGTGGGTTTTTGATGAACAGACATTTATCTCGAATTGTTATCATGCAAAGCTTGTTTGAGCTCGATTTTCATCCGGAAAAGGATATAGATGCTATTCTAGATCGAAACATTGCCGAGTACAAACATAAAGTTGACGAAAATTTTATCAGGCAGAATACCCATGGCTTGCTTGATAAGGTCTCTCATCTTGAACATGAAATTGAATTATCTGCTCCAGATTGGCCGCTTGATCAAATAAGCGGCGTAGATAAAAATACTTTGCTCCTTGCAATATATGAGTTGTTAAATACAAAAAACACCCCGCCAAAAGTAGTTATTAACGAAGCCGTTGAACTTGCAAAACAATTTGGAGGTGAAGCCTCATCAAAATTTGTAAACGGAGTATTGGGGGCGGTTTATAAAAAAATCTATGACGATAAATGAACTAGAAGAAAAAATAGGTATAATATTTAAAGATAAAAGTCTTATCGAGACTGCTTTTGTTCACCGCTCGTATTTAAATGAGCATCGTTCTCTTAATATTGAACATAACGAAAGACTCGAGTTTTTAGGCGATGCCGTACTTGAGTTGTGTGCCACAGAGTACCTCTTTAAAACATTCCCCGAAAAAGCAGAAGGCGAAATGACTAACTGGCGCAGCGCTTTGGTTAAGGGCGAATCATTATCCGAAGAAGCAAAGAGGTTGGGTATAAATGATTTGTTAAAAACCTCACGAGGTGAATCTAAAAATACCGGGAAAGCTAGAGATCTATTGCTGGCAAATGCGTTTGAAGCCATTATCGGTGCTATTTACCTCGATCAAGGTTACCAAACTGCTTATAAATTCGTTGAATTAAATGTTATATACAAATTACCAGAAATTCTTGCGAGTGGATTATATTATGATCCTAAAAGCAAATTTCAAGAGCAATCTCAAGAAATTTTAGGGATCACCCCCACATATGAATTGATTTCCGAATCAGGCCCGGATCATGCCAAAATATTTATTATGGGGGCGTACCTTGGAGATGAGAAGGTTGGAGAAGGCTCCGGCGCATCAAAACAAAGGTCTCAAGCCGAAGCCGCAAGGGTTGCACTAGAATCTTGGGATAAAATCGTGCAAAAATTTAGAAAATAATATTTTACCAAAATATTCTGTAAGAGTGCTTTACTTAAATCTTGATCGAAATAAATAATTGTGCGGCAATTAGATATTTATCGATAAGATCACAGATAATAATTCATTTAAAAAGAACATTTTGAAATGCCCAGTCGAGCATTTTTTTTGATTCATCGGCCGAAGCGGAGGCGGTATCTGCATAGGTGTTTAAAATTACCCCTATTAAAGTATGGCCATCACGTTCGGCAGCCGATACTAAGCAATGGCCTGCTTCGGGCATATAGCCCGTTTTTATGCCAATGGCTCCCTGGTAATTATATTCCGAAACCAAACGATTTGAATTATCAAGCGGATGAGATATGGTTTTATCTATGTTATAAGCTGTATATTTGGCAATTTTTGTATAATTTATAATATTAGTATTTTTCAGCGCATAACGCGATAATATGAACAAATCCCGAGCAGTCGAGTAACCGTCAACGTCAAGACCCGCCGGATCTTTATAATTAGTATCTCTCATCCCTAGTTCTTGGGCTTTTTTATTCATATGATCAACAAATTTAGCCGTACCGCCATTTTGGTCTAAATGCTCCGCCAGAGCGTAGGCGGCATCATTTCCGGATTTAATAAGCAGACAATGCAGAAGTTCCGATACTGTTATTTTTTCATTAGGTAGCAGATAGACATCTGCCCCAATTTGATTTGCTGCAGTTTGACTGATGGTAACAACATCTGACGGTTGATAATTTTCCATTGCAATTACGGCTGTCATTATTTTGGTGGTAGAGGCTATTGGCACTCGATTATTTTCATTATATTTTAAAATTACTTGTCCGCTTTGATAATCTCCTATTAGGTAATTTTTTGACAATATTTGCGGTCTATCCACAAAAGGATTGATGATAGGAGTCGGATAAATCTCTGGAAAAATAAGCTGCTGTTGCTTAACGTTCGCTAAAGCCATATTATAATTTTGGTCTGCTGATCTCAACGCGGCAGCGTCAAATTTATTTGATAGGGCATCAATCCCAATTAATGATGATATAACGGATAAAATTAGTAGTGATTTAAATATCATAATTTTTATACAATATCTTTTTTATTAATTTTTAACGCTTTTCCGGCTATTAACTTTAAATCGTATAAATTAAGTTTAGATATTCCGGTTCTGATTAATTTCAAAACATCAAGATCCATTTTAGCACACATTTTCCTTATTTGTCGATTATAGCCTGTAATCATGTCAAGCTCAATTCTCAACACTCCTTTGGCCGAATCATTTGCTATACTAATAACTTTTTCCGCTTTCATAATTTTTTGGTCAATCCTTAAGCCTTTTTCAAAGCCGCTTTTATAATAAGCTTTTGGATGAGGTGTTGTTTGCCTTGCCAAAACAATATATCTTTTTAAGTGCTCATAGCTAGGGTGGCTTAACAATTTTGTAAGCTCGCCGTCATTTGTTAATATTATCAACCCTTCCGAGTCTTTGTCCAAACGGCCAACCGGATATAGTCTGGTGCAAGAATTAACCAAGTCGGTTACAATTTTGCGGTTATGTTCGTCTTTTGCAGTTGAAACGTATCCTACGGGCTTGTAAACCGCCCAGTATTCATGATCGATCGGTTTATAATCTAAAACAAGCCCATCAACTTTTACATCATCGATTTCCGGATTTACAATATCTCCGAGTATTGCTTTTTTTCCGTTAATATATACCCTGCCACTTAAAATATGCTCATCGGCTTTGCGCCGAGAGCATATTCCGTTTTCAGCTAAATACTTGTTTATTCTTATCTTATCCATATATTAATCGTTGGTTTCAGTTTGACCGCCTTTAATCTCTTTGCCTTTAGCTTCTTTGGCCAATTCTATATGTACCTCGCGAAGCTGATTTTCCGTGATTTGGGAAGGAGCACCCATTAGAGGGTCTCTGGCATCTCCAGTTTTCGGAAAAGCAATGGCTTCTCGAATTGCATCTTCACCGGCAAGTATTGCGGCTATACGATCTAAGCCACCGGCGATACCGCCATGAGGAGGTGCTCCGTACTCAAACGCTTCTAGCATATGACCAAATCGTCTTTTTGCCTCATCTTTTGGTATTCCTAGTATAATAAATATTTTTTGTTGAAGTACTCTATCATGAATCCTAATAGATCCGCCAAAAATTTCAAAACCGTTTAGTGCCAAATCATAGCCGTATGATCTGACTTTTTCGGGTTCACTATCAAGTTTATCTATATCTTCCTCATTTGGAGCTGTAAATAAGTGATGTGCCGATACAAGCTTCTTATCAGTTGCAGAATATTTAAACATTGGAGCGTCTATAATCCATGAAAAAGAAAACTCATGATTATTATTTTTATCAACCCTCAAATCCGGTTTATCCGTTCCATATTTTTCCATAGATTCGGCATAAGTAATGCGTGGGAATGGTTTTTGAGTAATCCGAGCTTTTGGTATTAATTTTTCTACTAATCCAACCATCATATCCTCAATCAACTCCCATATATCTTCCTGCCTAACGAAGCTCATTTCTATGTCCAGTTGCGTAAATTCAGGCTGTCTGTCGCCTCTTTGATCCTCATCCCTGAAACACCTGGCTATTTGAAAATATTTTTCTATACCGGAAACCATGAGCAGTTGCTTAAATTGTTGTGGACTTTGAGGTAAAACATAAAACAGACCGGGATAAATGCGCGATGGAACGGGAAACTCGCGCGCGCCTTCCGGTGTTGATTTTGTTAAATAGGGAGTTTCGATCTCTCTAAAATCACGTTTCCAAAGAAACTCTCGCATAAATCTAACTATGTCATGGCGAAGAGTTATATTTTTATTTAGTCTGTCACTTCTAAGGTCGAGATAGCGGTATTTAAGACGAAGTTCTTCATCAACCCCTTTAGTGTCTTTTGTAATTTCAAAAGGAGGTGTTTTTGCTTGATTCAAAATCTCAATCTCTTCAGCAAGCATCTCAACTGTACCTGTGACAATGTCGTGATTTATCATTTTATCGGGTCTTTGTTTGATTGTTCCTATCACACTAACAACCCACTCGGGTCTAACGTCTGAGATTTTATCATAGGCTTGGGAGCCGGGGACAAAAACAACTTGGAGCAAACCTGTTTTATCGCGTAAATCAATAAAAATCACTTTCCCATGATCTCGTCTGGTATGAACCCAACCGGATACTTTTACATTTTGATTTATCTTGCTAACCGTGTCTTCTATCATTGAGCGGTTCATAACACATCTCCCACTTATTCTAATCTT
>CAYNIX010000051.1:0-4050 GCA_964397535.1 uncultured Candidatus Saccharibacteria bacterium
GCGAGTTGGCTATATCACAAAATAAAAATGACTGGGATTTATTGTTTAATTTGATCTGCGAAGCCTTGCATCCAGTAAATTTAGGGGGCGATGCACAAAAATCGAAAGAACTGCAAGAAAAATATGGAGAAATTTTAAAACATGATGGGCTAATTCTTAGTAATTTAAAAATCACAAAGGTTGATGAAAAAAAAGAGGTAGACGAAAAAACCTATAAAGAATCGCTATTCTTTTTACGGATATACTACATGAAATTATTAGAATTATTAGAAGTGGTAGGCGGTAGCCATGTCGGATATAGGGATCAATCAATAAATGCGTTTTATATATTGCTACAGGATAAGATACAAAAAATATTAAACCAAGATTTTTTTTCAGATTTTCAAAAATCAGCTCCAGAAATGTATGATAATCTTTTGGGCGATATCGGCGATGTAATAGATAGCTGGGAGTTTATGAGCCGAGATTTATATAATTTCTTTGGGCAAATAGAAAAACAATACATTTTGTCTGAGGTTCCGGATTTTGAAATACCCGAAGAGCTAAAAAAGTCGTTCGAACATATTGATAGTAAAGTTGCCGAATACAAAAAAACAGTTGATCAACAATTCGCAAAAATGATGGAAAATGCCAAAAAGAATGCGGATGAAATGCTTGGCAAATCTCAAAATAGCTCTGTAAATAATCAACAAAAAATATCAGTAGAAATTTCCAAGATGCCGGAAATAGTAATTCAAGGAATTGGCAACCAAAAAAAAGCGAAAGATGCTACTAAAATAAACCTATCAAACAATGCCATTTCATTTGACGATGATAAGGCGAAGATTATTGTCGGCAACAAAGAATGCCAGCTACCGGCTTACAAAAACGAGCATTATTTTTGTAGAGCAATTTGGCAGCATCCGCTGAACGAATTTGTCGATTGGTCGATTGTATTTGAGAACATGGACAAAACTTTAAATAGCAATAAAAAAGGCACAGAAAAAGATAAAAGATCGATTCAAGACACTATGTATGCCGTAAATAAAAGAATCAAGGACGTTATTAATACGGAAGATGACCTGTTTACTTGGAAAGAAAGAAGTATCAAGCGGAATTATTAGCGACTCAATTGAGTCGTAATTGACTCAATACCTATTTTGATAAAGTCGAAGTATAAAGCTTCGGCTTTTTTGTTTGCAAACAATTAAATCCAGTGCACTGGTAATCATTAAATCATTAAATTACCAAAAATTATGATTACCAACAAAACCAATCAAGATTTTGATTATCTTGATTACAATAAAATGTTTCTCACCTTTGATCTGGGACTTGCTTCCAGCTTGGTTAGCCTTGGCTACGAGCTATGGAATTTGGAAAAATCCAATCCCAAGAAAGTCCAGTTTATCTTTAAGCGAGCCGAAGGTATAGATCTAGCCGTAAACGATTACTGGCAGGATCGGCTCAAACTGAATGCCCGGACTTTATTCGACAATCAAAAGATGCTCAAGAACCGCATCTACTCAGATTAGTATGCGGATCTCAGAGAAACAACTAACTAATTTTCAAGAGCTGTATAAACAGCATTTCGGCAAGGAAATCGGCCGAGATGAAGCTCTGGAAAAAGGAATTAAATTAGTGATGTTAATTAAGCTGATCTGCGAACCCGAAGACACGGATTCGCCAATAAATAATTAACAAAGCTTTAAAATAAATTATATGAATTTAGAAACCATTACCATTAAAGAATACTTAGACCGAAAAGGCATAAACTATAAAGAAGCCAATGGCGAGCTAATTGCTAATTGCCTATTTTGCGATAAAGATGGCCATTTGTATTTTAACAAAACTACAGGCCAATACGACTGCAAGCGATGCGGAGAAACCGGCAACATTTTTACCTTGGCCAAGCATTTGGGCGATGAAATTAATGATATAAAAATCAATACTCAAATTGCCGTCCAGAATCCACCAAAATCCACCAAATTCGATTCGGCTTTGGTTGAGCGATGCCATTTGGCCATGCCGGACAGGATCAAGGATTATTTAGCTAATCGAGGCTTAACTGAAGATTTAATCGAATTAAATAAAATCGGCTATGGCGAATTTTATGGCCGTAGCTGGATAACCATACCCATCAAAGACAAAGATGGGCATTTTAGTTTTCTCAAATTAAGACAAGATCCTGAAGACCAAAGCAATGATTGCAAATATAAATTCTATCCGACTGGGAGCAATGCGGAATTATTTGGCCGGGAGTATCTAAAAAATAATAGCGACATGATCGTTATCTGCGAGGGAGAGTTTGACTGTATCCTGCTCCAGTCATTCGGCATACCGGCTATCACTTCCACGGCCGGAGCTGGCACATTTAAAAAAGAATGGATCGGTGAGCTGGAAAACTTAAAAAAAATTTATATCTGTTTTGACAAAGATGAAGCTGGCGAAAAAGGAGCGGAAAAATTAAACAAAGCGATCAGCGAGGCATTGCCGAAGATTGTCATCTACAAAACTACGTTCCCAGAAAGAATGACGGACGGCAAGGATATTACTGATTATTTCATCCGTTATAACGGCAACCCAGATGAGCTGATTTATGAATTGTCAAAAAAAGTTGCTGGCAAAAAAGATATTGACGTTTCCAAATTCCAACCGCTTGATTCAGGCGATATTATCAAAATTCTCGGACTGACTATCAAAAAAGACGAAGAGAATAAACTGGTTACTTTCTTATGCCAATTATCCGCCTATACTGAAAATGCTCAATTCAATATCAGCTTTAATGCCCCGTCTTCAACCGGTAAGAGTTATATCCCGATGGAAGTCGCCAAACTATTTCCAGTAAGCGATGTAATTGAAATCGGCTATTGCTCTCCTACAGCCTTTTTCCATGACAATGGCAAACTAAACAAAGAGCGTGGCGGATACGAACTGGATCTGTCCAGAAAGATATTGATCTTTATGGATCAGCCGCATACTATGCTCCTGGAAAGATTAAGGCCATTGCTTTCGCATGACAAGAAAGAAATTCATTTGAAAATCACTGACAAATCCCAACGTGGCGGATTAAGAACAAAGAACGTATTTATTAAAGGTTATCCGGCGGTTATATTTTGCAGTGCTGGACTGACAATAGACGAACAGGAAGGCACGAGGTTTATGCTTCTCTCCCCTGAAACTAATCAAGAAAAAATCCGAGCCGGTATTTTGGAAAAAATAAAAAGAGAAACGGATAAGGACGCTTATAACGCTTGGCTTGATGGCGATCTTAACCGTCTGCTTTTAAAAGAAAGGATCGAAGCGATCAAAGACGAAGCGATTGATAACGTAAAAATTCCTGACTCAAAAATGATTGAAGAAGTATTTATGCAGAAACGAGAGATATTGAAACCAAGGCATCAAAGAGATATCGGCCGACTCATCGCCTTAATCAAAGCTTTTGCCCTGCTCAATATGTGGTATCGTGAAAGAACCGGCACGACTATCAATGCCAGCCGAGATGACGTAAATAATGCGGTTAAGATTTGGGAGAAAATATCGGAAAGCCAAGAATATAATTTACCGCCCTATGTTTATAATCTCTATAAAGAAGTTATTATCCCTGCTTATCAGGAGAAAAACAGGGACGAGAACGGATTCCCAAGCGGTTATAAAGAAGGCATATCAAGGCAAGATATATTCAAAAAACATTTTCAGGTATATGGCAGAATGATTGAAGATTTTAGATTAAGACAGCAGATTCTCCCAATGCTCGAAACCGCCGGACTTATCACCCAAGAACCGGATAAAAACGATAAACGTAAGATATTAATCTTCCCGACAAATATAGTGAGCTAGACGGGTGGGTAAATTAATTAATCAAAATTAATCAAGTTTTTTCAAGATAAAATAGCTTAAAAACAGCCAAAAAACGATATTTTACAGTCCAATAATTGCATTAATCAAAATTCCATATTTGAAGCTAATATTAAACTAAATACGCTTGAAAAACAATTAAATTAACCTTACAATCCTTAATGATTTAGGTTATAAAGCATATATGTCTAAAGTAGTGGCCGAAGACTGCCGATC
>CAYNIX010000051.1:4150-6129 GCA_964397535.1 uncultured Candidatus Saccharibacteria bacterium
TGGGAGCTGGGAGCAGTTATTTCGCTTGCCGTCATTGCTATGATCTGATTTACCGCTCTTCTTTAGACGGTTATGCATATACGTTTAACGATATTGATGAATACGAGAAAAAGATCAGCCGATGGAGCTATAACGGCAGGCCGACAAAAAAGCACATAAAATATCTTAAAATGCAAAAACAAGTTTTGAATGATTGGAACGGCTTTATGTTCAGAATGGAGAAAAGGGCGAAAAACTTGAAAAAATAGCCATTGTACGGTATCATATAAGTGCTTACCCGATATATAAATTCCATCAAAGGTTTTATTGTTTTATCGCCTGAAATGGGCGGTTCTGCCGATAAAAGCTACCTTTGGTGGTGTATATCGGGTAAGCCAGAACCGTCCATTTTTGTTAATTAAATTATAATTATATGCCAAACGACAAAAATAAAATCAAGTACTTTCTCTATGCGAGAAAATCGACCGAAAGCGAAGACAAACAAGTCGCCTCAATCGATGCTCAAATAAACGAACTGACAAAAATTGCCAAGGATAATAATTTTGAAATCGTGGAGATTCTTCAGGAATGCAAATCAGCCAAAGCTCCCGGTCGTCCGGTATTTAATGATATGATGGCCAGAATCAACAAGGGCGAAGCCGATGGTATCTTATGTTGGAAATTAAATCGCTTAGCTCGCAATCCGGTTGATGGTGGACAGATCAGCTGGCTACTGCAAATGAATGTTATAAAACAAATTTATACCTATGGACGAAGCTATTTGCCGACTGACAATGTTATCGTTATGGCCGTTGAATTGGGCATGGCCAATCAGTTTATTCGAGATTTGAGCGTAGATACAAAAAGAGGCTTGAAAGCAAAAGCCGAACGTGGCTGGTATCCGACATATACCACATTAGGCTATAAACACAATCCCCTCAAAATCAAAGGTGAGAAAGAAATTATTATTGATGAAGAAAGATTTGATTTGACCAGAAAAATGTTTGATCTGGTTTTAACCGGCCGCTATTCTCCCCCGAAAGTTCTGGAGATGGCGACCAATGATTGGAAATTGAGAAACAAGAAAGGCAAAAAGGTTGCCATCAGCACTTTCTATCGCATCCTATCCGATCCGTTTTATTATGGTATGTTTGAATATCCGAAAGGCACGGGCAATTGGCATCAAGGCAAGCACAAAGCAATGATCACGGCTGAAGAATTTGATCGGATTCAAATACTGCTTGGCAAAGGCACGATGAAGCAAAGACCGCATACAAAAGAATTTGCTTATACGGGATTAATGCGATGCGGTGAGTGCGGTGCGGTTATAACAGCCGATGCTAAAGTTAAAAAACAGAAAAATGGCAACGTGCATTTTTATACCTATTATCACTGTACCAAACGCAAAGATCCCAACTGCTCCCAAAGGGTTATCAGGGTTGAAAATCTGGAAGAGCAGATTATTGATATACTGAATAAGATTCAAATACCCAAAGGCTTTACTAATTGGGCGGTTGAAGTATTAAGAGAAAATAGCAAAATCGAGAGCAATGATCGGACTCAAATCATTTCTAACCACCAAAAGGCCTACAATGCGGTTATTTTAAAGATTGATGGGCTTATCGAGATGAGAGCGAGCAATGAGATAACTCAGGAGGAATTTCTTGCCAAAAAGGCAGAATTGGGCAAAGAACGGGCAAGACTGCAGGAGCTACTGAAAGATCAGGATAAAAGGATCGATGACTGGTTGGAAAAAGTCGAACAGCTATTTAACTTTGCCGAAAAGGCACAAATCAAATTTACGGATAAAAATACCACGTTACGGGAGAAAGGAATGATACTTTCTTGTTTAGGTTCGAACCTGTCGCTTTTAGACGGAAAGCTTAGCATTTCCTTACAAGAACCGCTTCAATACATTGAAAAAATGGCGGAAGGGTTAAGGGCGGAAATATTTAGGTTCGAACCGCTGAATTTGTTGGAAGATAAAAAGAAAAAAGAGG
>CAYNIX010000052.1:0-6117 GCA_964397535.1 uncultured Candidatus Saccharibacteria bacterium
CACTATGACTTATCAAGATTTCAAAAATGGTTATGGACAATTGACATTACCTTTAAATATTGATAAAATAGATTCAAATTAGCTAATCGAAAGAATTTGAAAAAATGGTTGTAATCAGATTATCCAGAGTTGGCAAGAAAAACAGTCCCGCATATCGTGTGACGGTTGCCGACAAACAAAGAGCTGTTAAGCGTAAATTTATTGAGGTTATAGGACATTATAATCCAACTACGAATCCTAAAGAGCTTGTTATCAATAAAGACAGGGCTCTGTTTTGGATTGGCATGGGAGCCCAACCTTCCGATACCGTCAGGAATTTGATGGCGGATTTGGGTATTTTGAAAAAGTCCGAAAAGGTCAACAAAAAATACGCCAAACCGAATAAAAAGAAGGCTAAAAAAGAACAGGGCGAAGAAAAAACCTCTACCCCTCAATCCGATGCCTCGAATACAGAAAAAGAAACTCAAGATCAAAGCACTGAAGAAAAACAGCCAATTGAGGAATCCGCTTCTGATGGCGACAACATCGAACAGATTGAAGAAGAGCCTAAAGTTGATGCGATACCCGAAGACGATGCATAAGCATTTAAATTAGTCCATATTATTGTTTATAATAAGCCGGCAGATCTTGCCGACAGGAAGGAATAAAATGGAAAAAGATCAGAAATTCGTTGAAGACGTGGTAAAGGCGATCGTAGAAAATCCGCAAGACGTTAAAACGGAAAGACGCGTAGATGAGATGGGAGTTTTAATAGAACTTCATGTCAATCCGGAAGATATGGGTAAAATCATCGGAAAAGAAGGAAAAACCGCTAAAGCTGTCCGCACCCTGCTTCGAGTATTGGGAGCCAAAAGTAACGCAAGAATAAACTTAAAAATTGTTGAGCCGGAAGGTTCGTCTCGCCCCGAAAAGCCAGCTAAAGAAGAGAAGGAATCAGCAACCGAAGATATGATGGAAGATATTCCGGAGGATGTGCTCGACGAAGAGTAAAAATACACAAATCTTTTTACACTAATTGAACGCAAATGGGTAAATCCTAGAGTAAAAATACACAAATCTTTTTACACGAATAAAACACAGCTAGACACAATCAGGAATAGCTCTGGAAATTATATACAGAAACCGCCACAGTTTCAGATGTAGACTTTTTGGCGGTTTTTGGTTTATATAATATATTATATTTAATGATTGAATATCTAAAGATCGTTTTCGACAAAACATTAATCATTGTTTATTGAATATTGATAATTGATAATTGTTTATTGGATATTGAATATTGATAATTTGTTATTAATAATTGTCTGGTTATTGGCAATTGATGATTGAATATTGGTTATTGATTGTTTACCGCTTATTGATAATTGAGCATTGATCATTGATTATTTATTCTAAACTATGTTACGGTTTGACATTATTACATTATTTCCCAAGATGTTTGATGGTCCCTTTGCAGAGAGTATAATTTCACGTGCTCAAAAAAATGGTTTAATAAAAATAAATATTCACCAGCTTAGAGATTTTGCCACAGATAAACATAAAACCTGTGATGATACTCCATATGGAGGAGGCCCGGGTATGGTAATCAAAGTAGATGTTGTAGATCGGGCGATAGAAGCAATTAAAAAATTAAAACCCAAAACCCAAAAAAGACGGGTTATTATGCTTTCTGCGACTGGAGAAAGATTCAATCAACAAAAGGCTATCGAACTATCAAAATACGATAATATCGTATTATTGTGCGGTCACTACGAGGGCTTTGATCAAAGAATCCACGATAACTTGGTTGACGAAGAGATCTCAATAGGAGATTATGTATTAACCGGCGGCGAAATCCCCGCTATGGTGATTGTA
Organism: uncultured Candidatus Saccharibacteria bacterium; assembly: GCA_964397535.1. GTDB lineage: Bacteria > Patescibacteriota > UBA1384 > XYA2-FULL-43-10 > XYA2-FULL-43-10 > CAYNIX01. The sequence continues at coordinate 1,852 of CAYNIX010000052.1, forward strand.
GACGCAACCACGCGCATGATCCAAGGGGTGATAAAAGAAGAATCCATTGTTAATGAATCTTTCATGCCTCCACAAGATCAAAAAATAAAGAACTTGTCTAGAGCAGGCCAAGTGACAAAAATTCAAAATTTAGCTTCAGATAAACTAGAAGCTAAAAGCTATCAGCTATCAGCTAATTTCGATTACCCTGTTTACACCCGTCCTGTTGAGTACAAAGGCTGGCGTGTGCCGGAAGTTTTGATTAATGGCAACCACGCCGAAATTGAAAAATGGAGAGGTATAAATAGTAAAAGACCTTGAATCACGAAATGGCAAGATGTTGCTCTATTTCGATCCGCCGAATTGGCGGACTAGCGCATACCTTGTACCCATCTGTGTTAATCTGTGTGATTCGCTAGCTGGCGGAATCCGTGGTTGTAAAGCTCAAGAAATACAGTGATATCGAGCAAATTAATTTCGAAATTGAAAGAAAAAATGAATTTTAAGCTCCAAGCAAAATTTACACCTACTGGCGATCAACCGCAGGCTATAGAAAAGCTCGTGGCCAATTTGAATGCCGGTGTAAAGCACCAAACACTTCTCGGAGTCACCGGTAGTGGCAAGACCTTTACTATTGCTAATGTAATTGAAAAAGTGCAAAAACCCACCTTAGTAATCGCTCACAATAAAACCCTGGCCGCCCAACTTGCTGATGAATTTAGGGAATTTTTTCCAAAAAATGCGGTTCATTATTTTATTTCCTATTATGATTACTACCAGCCTGAAGCCTACATCCCCGCAACCGATACGTACATTGAGAAAGATTCCTCGATCAATGATGAAATCGATCGCTTGAGACATGCCGCTACCCAGGCTTTACTGACACGTAGTGATGTGATCATTGTTGCCAGCGTCTCTTGCATCTATGGAATCGGCTCACCCGAGATGTATAAATCGGAAAATTTTACTTTTAAAATCGGAGATTCCGTTAATCGGGATGTTTTCCTTGAACGGCTCGTAAACCAACGTTACGAGCGAAATGACTACGAGCTGAAAAGAGGCACTTTTCGGCTCAAAGGTGACACTCTGGAGATTTTTCCGGCTTATGCAACCAATTCAATAAAAATTGAATTTTTTGGTAAAAATATTGAAAAAATTTCAGAAATTGATTGGCTCACCGGTAACAAAATTAAAACTCTCACAGAATACGAGATATTTCCGGCCACACACTTTGTATTGCCGAAAAACTTACAAGATCAAGCCTTAAAAGAAATCCGTAGCGATTTAAAAAAACAGGTTGAGCATTTTAAATCACAAGGAAAATTGTTGGAAGCCCAAAGAATTGAAGAGCGCACCAATTTTGATTTAGAGATGATAGAATCCACGGGTTTTTGCTCCGGCATAGAAAATTACTCTAGGTATTTTGATCGCCGCAAGGCCGGTGATCCACCCAATGTACTCCTTGATTATTTCCCGGTTTCGCCCGATGGCAAAAAAAGAGATTTTCTACTTTGTATCGATGAATCCCACATGACTATTCCCCAAATAGGCGGCATGTACGCCGGAGATAGATCCAGAAAACAAAAATTGATAGACTTCGGTTTTCGACTACCTTCGGCATTTGACAATCGACCATTAAATTTTTCTGAATTTCAAAATAAAATCAATCAAGTAATTTATGTTTCAGCGACTCCGGGACAATACGAAATTGATAAATCGCTGCAAGTTGAAAATAAATTTGAATCCGCCCAAAAGAACGGCGCAGTAATTGAACAGCTGATCAGGCCTACCGGCTTGCTTGATCCGACTGTTGAGATCAGAAGCACAACAGGTCAAATAGACAATCTCATGGAAGAGATTTCTAAAAGGGTTAAAGTATCACAAAGAGTTCTTGTTACCACGCTTACTAAAAGGATGGCTGAAGAATTGTGCGAATTTTTGAAAGAAAAAGGTATTAAAGTTGCTTACCTCCACTCTGAAATTGAAACTTTAGAAAGATCTAAAATTTTGCATTCATTGCGACTTGGTGATTACGATGTATTAATTGGTATTAATTTACTCAGAGAAGGCTTGGATTTACCGGAAGTGTCACTTGTGGCCGTTTTGGATGCCGACAAAGAAGGATTTTTAAGATCAAAGTCAGCCCTTATCCAAACCATGGGAAGGGCTGCTCGGCATGTTGACGGGCAAATAATTATGTATGCCGACAATGTGACTCCTTCTATGAAACAAGCCATAGATGAGACCTCTAGGCGCCGTAAGGCCCAAATAAAATATAATAAAATTAATAATATTACGCCAAAGAGTATTTCTAAAGAAGTAAAGCCAAAGGAAATTGAGCAAGAAAGAGAAATTGAAAATGTTGAAAATAATTATTTTAAACTTTCCAAAACTGCTAAGAAAAAAATAATTATTGACTTAAAAAATAAGATGTTTGAAGCCGCTCGAGATTTACAATTTGAAAAAGCCGCAAATATTAGGGATGAAATCATTTTACTTGAAAAGGGTAAATAATTATTTATAATTGTACTTGCCAAATGTCAAATATTCCTGTATAATTCATAAAGTATATGAACCAGCAAGAATTGTTCAACTTACTCCGTACCGTTCACTCAAATGTAAGGTGCCCCCAATGCGGACGCAAATATGCCTTTTCAGACATGAAGATTCGTGGCGTGGTTGATTCTTTATGCTTTTTAGAACTGCATTGTACCGACCACATGCCTCTGGTTGCAACCGTAATGATTGAAAAAAAGCAAAAGAATTTAAATCAGAGTAACTCGCCGATAATGCCAAATGATGTGATTGAGACCCACAGAGCCTTAAAAAAATTTAATGGAAATTTTAAAAAATTATTTGATCAATAATATAATATAATTTTATGACAGACTACAAAATTAAAGCTGAAATCAGAACCCAATCCGCTTCAAAAACTCGCGGCCAAAATTTTATTCCTGCTGTAATATACGGAAAAAAGTTTGAAAATCAAAATTTAATGCTGGATGGTGCGCTTTTTATCCATCTTTACAAAGAAGCGGGTTCTTCAAATCTGATTAATATAGAAATCGGTGAAAAAAACGTTAAAACACTCATTCACGACGTTCAGCATCACCCGGTAACCAACAAGATTATCCATGTTGATTTTTTGAAGATCGATATGAAAGAGAAAATTAAGACTGAAATTCCCTTGGAATTTGTGGGCGAAACAGATTTGGTTATTCAACAGGAAGGTTCGCTTATCACCAGCAAAGATGCCGTAGAAGTTGAATGTCTGCCGGCCGATCTAGTAGATCACATCAATGTTGATATCAGTGTTTTGACTGATTTTGATATGAATATAAAAGTCGCCGATATTAAAGTTCCTTCCGGTATGGAAATTTTAGATGATCCTGAAGAAGTTGTAGCCTTAGTTCAACCTCCGCGCAGCGATGAAGAGCTGGAGGCTTTGGATGAAGAAGTTGTGGAAGATGTTGAAGCTGTTGAAGTTGAAAAAGGCGGCGAGGAAACAACCGAAGGCGAAGAGAATGAATCTAAGGAAGAGAAAAAAGAGGAGTAAAGATGATGTAGTTGCCCTTCCACGGGGCGTTACTATAATACAAAAATCACCGCAAGGTGATTTTTGTATATCTGCTCCCAATCTGTGTCTGAAATCAGTGGTTGTAGACACGGGGATTACTATAGCAAAAAAGCCCTTCAGGGCTTTTTTGCATATCTGTACCCAATGTGCGACCAAAATCAGTGGTTGTCGAAACAGGAAATGCTATAGAAAAAAGATCAGCCGAATCAGCTAATCTTTTTAAGTAACAAATCTGTATATGTTAGCAAATATGAAATTAATTTTCTAACTTTCGCGATGTTTCGTAATGTTCGGCTTCTTCTGCACGAAGATCACAAATATATTCTGTAATATGTTTTAAATATTCGTCCTCCCTTATGTCTCTGTTTATACCTCTGACAATTAGATATCCGCGCAAAGAACCCGCCGCTTCCTCCACTTTATGTAAATAGCTTTTTTGGGAATCTTTAATTTCGTTAAAAAAATGCTTAAGCAAGCTTGAAATAAAGTGTTCTTCACCATTTATCTTCACCTTCTTTGAGCCATAAATTCTGCAGATTTCCGATGCAAATTTGTTTCTGTCTTGTGTTAATTGTGCTTCTGAAAAATCATAAACACCCTCGACACCATGGTATTTTTCACTCATAGGACTCCATAATTACTTAGGAAGATATATTTTTTTACCTAAATAGTTTAAATTCAGATTAGTAATTTTACTCATTACTTCCGCT
>CAYNIX010000053.1:0-300 GCA_964397535.1 uncultured Candidatus Saccharibacteria bacterium
CAAAGTATCGAGTGCCATGGATCAAATCAGGCAAGAGGAGCAAACAGAAAGGCAAGCCGAGATAAATTCGCGACTTGAAGAAGCTGTAAGTGATGGCGTTATTACTTCGGAACAAAAAACCGCTCTGGTTGCCAAGCAAGAGGAGATGCAACAAAAGCAAGAAGCTTTGAGAACCGAAATGGAACAATGGTATAGCGACAACGGTATCGACGAGAGTAAATTAGGTGAATACGGTATAGGCGGCATGGGATATGGTAAGGGCATGGGAATGGGAGGAGGCAGGATGCATGGTGCATCAGT
>CAYNIX010000053.1:310-6104 GCA_964397535.1 uncultured Candidatus Saccharibacteria bacterium
GAAAGTTCTAGCAATTAATATATAAACAACCCCGAATATTCTATTCGGGGTTGTTTCGAAAAATAATTTTGTCAAAATATAAGATTGGGTTTGCGGTTTACAAATAGCAAAAATTCAGCTATGATTTTAGGTGTGGCGCGCCGGCTGTCGTTTTTTTAATGGATAAAAATATCAAATATTAAAAATGATATTTGATATCCCGGCGCGATAATTCACAGTTGCCAAGCAGTTTTTATTGACGGCCATTTGACGTACGAAGTATATTTATTCGCAGTCGAATGCCCATTTCATGTAAGGTGGGCTAAAGGTGATGTGCTACACATCAAAAATATTTCTAAGCAGGGCGGTCTGTTTATACTTATGTAGCATTTTGGCCTGGTGGCGGAGTGGTTACGCAGCGGTCTGCAAAACCGTTTACACCGGTTCAATTCCGGTCCAGGCCTCCAAAAAGCGTAGACGGGCAAAACCGCTTACTCGGGTGCAAATCCCGACGACGCCTCCAATAATCTAGAAGAACGGTAAGAGGTATAGAAGTGAGACATTTACAATATGTGCCGAGGTAGCTCAGTGGTAGAGCAGTGGACCCCGACTAAAAATTAGCTCGAGTAGCTCAGTGGTAGAGCAGTGGACTGAAAATCCTCGTGTCGCCAGTTCGATTCTGGCCTCGAGCACCAGCTAATTTTTTTCGGGGCAAGCTGAAAATTTTACCCCTCACTCAAATCGAAGATTTGCAGTGGCGGGGCCTCGTGTCGCGAGTTCGATTCTCGCCCTCGGCACCATCCTTCGCTAAAGCTACGGACGGTAGGCCATTCGACTAACTAATGGCGGGCCATCCACAGCCTAAAATACAGGTCAAGGACTGTGCGGTTAAACCAAATAAAAGATTAAAAATTATTTTTAAATATTGATTTACTTATGACAATTGCTTTAAAAATTATTCAACTCATTTTAGCTATTTTTTTGATTTTATTTATTTTACTTCAACAAAAAGGCTCCGGCCTTGGCTTGGTTTTTGGTGGGGATAGTAATTTTTATCGTTCTCGCCGCGGTCTCGAAAATATATTACATTGGGGCACGATAATTTTAGCTTCCCTTTTTTGTGGTATATCCATAACATCAATATTTCTTTCTTAAAAAGGCAGATCTCTTATGAAATCGACTCGAAAAAGCGGGGCGATATCTAGTGTGTTTGCAGTAATCTTCTCGGCATTTTCAGCTATTTTTTTCTTTCTTAAGGGTCTTGTTGAGGCCTTTTTTCGCTTAAATTTTAGGGAAAGAGTGATATTCTTTTCCTTAAGTACAGTCTTAATTGCTTTAATTTTTATTGTATCGTATCGATATTATTACAAAATAACTATTCCCGTGCCCGCTTTCGGTGGCACATACAGGGAAGTCTTGGTGGGGGAGGCGAAATATTTCAATCCGATTTTGGCAAAAACCGATGCCGAACGCGAATTAAGCCATCTCATATATTCTGCTTTGATCAAAATTGATGAGAATGGTTTACCGCAACCGGATTTGGCGCAAAGCTGGGAGATATCTGAAGACGGTCTAAATTACACATTTCATTTGCGCCAGGATGTTACATATCACAAAGGACAAACTTTTGACAGTTCTGATGTAGCAGCAACTATTTCTGCTATTATGGACGAATCGGTAAAAAGCCCTTTTCGTGAAAGTTGGAGCAATGTTACAACAGAAACACCCGATCCTTATACCGTAATTTTTAAAATCCCGAAAAAATATGGCCCATTCATTTATAATTGCGCCATGGAAATCGTTGATAGCGAGGATACCTTTGGTTTACTAAGTTCCAAGTACAATGGAACCGGCCCGTATGAATATGTCAGCTCATCAACTGATAAATCCGGGGTACTAAATGTCAAACTGAAAGCCAGTGATAATTATTATCTGCAAAGACCAAACATTTCAAGTATGGAATTTGTCGTTAGCAATACTTTTGACCAAAATAAAATTCATCTGATTCTAGATAAAAATTCCGATTGCTCGGCATATTGCGGTGCCGATTCAAAAAATGAAAACTACAATGACTATCGTTTCGTTGTGAACCGCCGCCTGATTTTGTTTTTTAATTTAAGACGTGAAGCTATACAAAATATCGATTTAAGAAAAAATATTTTATCGGATGTCCCAAATGGAGAAGGCATGTCTCTAAAACTAGTGGCTTTGGATGCCGAGCCTCAAAAAAGCAAAGCCCAAATTGAAGCAGACCGCCTAAAGGCTGCCGGGTTTGAAGCCAATTTGAATATTTTGTCTGCAAATGATTATGCCGAAACCGTCAAAAAACGTGATTTTGACCTTCTTTTTTACGGATATGATTGGTCATATGACATGGATCCATACTTTTTTTGGCACTCTTCGCAAATGGATAAAAATAATTTTTCCGGATATAGTGATAAGTCTAGCGATATACAAATCGAAGATGCCAGGCAAATTTTAGACAACACCGAACGGATAGCGGAATATCAGGAAATTTATGATAAAATAACTAGTCTTGCACTGGCCAAATACTTCGATAACGAGTCGTTGATTTACTACGTTGAAAAAAATGTTCAGGGTATGGAGATAAAAAAACAATCCGGGCGGCCCGAAGACCGCTTTAATAACATTACTAATTGGTTTATAAAGGAAAAGAGAGTCAGAAAATAATTCAAGCTTAAGCTGTTAGCTGTTTGGGGAAATATTCGGGGACGAGTGGTATTAAATGTACGGGCTATAGACTCGAATTAATCATAAATTTGTATGCTCCGGTATTGGAATTGGTAGATTTACCCCGTATATAGTGGGCGAGTGGTGAAATTGGTATACACGCAGCGTTCAGAACGCTGTGGCAGTAATGCCTTGGAGGTTCAAGTCCTCTCTCGCCCACCATTATACGGGGCAAGTACGGTTTGGAACCATTTAGAACCATTGTTTGGAAACATTGTTAAAAAAACGTAAGAAAAAATATATCATATATGTACGATCGTACATATATGATATATTTTTTACATTACTTTTCTGTTAACATAATTTTATTCTCTTTACTATGGTAGAATGATATTAGACTATTATTTATCGAAGAAATATGAAAAAGGGCATTTCAAAAATTTTGATTGTGTGCCTAACTGCTACGATCTCTTTAGCTTTGGCCGCTGGAGGCTGGTATTATTTAGATAAGCAAAACAAAGCCCAAAAAGCAGATTTGGAAAAACAGATTTCTGATCTTCGCGCAGAGATTGCTGACCTTAACATAAGCTCAAGTTCAGATTCATCATCCGTAACCGCTGAAACCTCTGATTGGAAAACATATCATAATAGTGAAATAGGATTCAGTTTTAAATTCCCAAAAAATTGGCAAGAACCGCAATTATTTAAACATGTTGTGAATGATGAAGTCGGGTCTGGTGAAGAGTTTTCCAATTATAACGCAAATGATTTGGTAGTCGCCGATCCGAGGGGTGTATTTGTTTTTTCAATTAGTTCTGCTAACTATAGCAATATGTATGGCTTTGATTTATTGAATATTCCTCTTAATCCAAATTGGACTAAAGAGCAGTTTCTTTCCAATATGTCAGATAATGCGCAATTAAATACAATCGAATTTTACAGGCAGCTTGATGGTGATGCTATTTTGGTCGGTTACTATCAAAATATTGAATGTAGTCAAGCTTTGAATGTCGAGGTCATAGCACCCCTAACAAGTGCATATCCCAATTTAACTATTTCTATTAAAGGTAATTATGAGCGCGATCCAATAATTATTTCCGCTGAAAATGCTGCAAATGCAAACGGAACCGATATATGTTCCTTGGAGCCGGCTTTTAAACAGGTCGCAGATAAAGTGTTTAACGGTACTTTCTCCGACGATGTGGTTAAAAACATTGAAATTGCCAGATTAATCGCAAATTCGTTAATAATTGATAAATAATAGGATATATTTTGCTGTAAAACAAAAATACCCCCTCACTCTTTCGAACTCGGGGGTATTTTTCTTCTATATGAGAATCAATTATCTGTCGTTTGATCTACGATCGTTGTTACGATCGAAAGAACGTTCTCTCTTCTCCATAGGTCTAGCCACGTTGACAAAAATTTGTCTGCCGGCTACTTCTTTGTTATTTAGCGCCTCAATGGCAGCTTCTGCCATCTCTGGAGTCTCTAGGGTTACGAAACCGAAACCCTTAGATCTACCGCTAAATTTGTCGGTGATGATCTTGGCTTCAACAACCTTAACCTTTTCACCATCTGACTCAACTGCGCTGAAAATCTCAAGCAGTTGATCTTCGCTCATGTCGTAGGAAATGTTGCCTACGAAAAGCTTGTTTTTCTCAACTTGTGCTTCTTCCATGCTTTCCCTTTGTGCAATTTTAATGCACCTACTTATAAAAAACGACCCAAAGTTTCATACCTCGGTCGAATTAATTTATTTCAAACTAAATACAAACGAGTACGTAAACTCTAGTTATCCCTATTGTATCATAGCTTTCTAAAAAAGTCAAGGTGTGGAGGTTTAAATACATTGGTAATCAATAAGGTTGACGAATATGCCTGGCTTTGATATTATGTTAATGGAAAAAAATTATTAAACCAGCTTAAATAATTATCGTGGAAAAAACGCGGAATGCACGCGGATTAACGCGGAAATGAATCGGCTGGTGCCGTTTTTTTAAATTTTGGGCGCTTAGCTCAGTTGGTAGAGCGTCTCGTTTACACCGAGAATGTCGGGGGTTCGAGTCCCTCAGCGCCCACCACGCTTAGCGTGGTGGAAGCGACGCTAAGCGTCGCACCATCCCTAAATTAATTTTTATGTCTTGAAATACGGATGGCTATTCAGTCAACTTCCCACTGATGCGGCGGGTCGCTCATGGCAGGCCATTCGACTCCCCGCCAGTTGGGCGGGTCGCTCATGGCAGGCTACTATTCCACTATTGTATATAATAATCTTCTATAATTTACGGGCGGGTGGTGAAATTGGTATACACGCTACCTTGAGGTGGTAGTGACAGCAATGTCGTGGAGGTTCAAGTCCTCTCTCGCCCACCACGCTTAAAGTGATGGAAGCGACGCTAAGCGTCGCACTATCCTTCGCCGCGATAAATCGGGGCTACGGATGGCAGGCTATTCGACTAGCTTATGGCAGACCATTTGATTCCATGCCAATTCGGCGGGTCGCTCGTGGTGAGCCGTTGTTAAGATCAACTTAAATGTTGATATGAATAGATAAGAGGATTTTCTGTCAAATATATTTGTATGAGACCTTATGACACTTGAATATATCTTTTCAAAACAATATTTGTTTAATTCCACTCCTCCGGCAGAGAGCGAGTTTTATATATATCTGTTGATATTTTTCGGTTTAATATTTATCATTGGAATACTTTTTTTAATAGTCAAGAGCTGGGATAAAAACATCAGAATGCGGCAAATGTACGCTTTCACTACTTGCGGTATACTGGGCTTGCTATATATCTTTGCCAGATATGAAAGATTACCCTGGCTTGGCTCAAGACTATTTCTTGCTTTAGTAATTGTTGCGTTGCTGGTATGGTCGACAATAAATGCCATTTGGCTTGCATCATACAGTAAAAAAATTGAAAATAAGAAAATTCTGGCTGAAAGATATGAGAAGTATCTGCCAAAGAATAAGGTATCGGCAAAACATAGATAATTACTTTGAATTACGAAATGCATTTTGGGCATATTACTTTTACAAACGGCGGTTTCCGCTAATGGTGGGATAGGATGGCTGGGCCTGTGATGAGCAAAGTCAAATGCGAGCCTGTTATAAAAG